>NZ_JBEXHQ010000018.1:0-125477 GCF_040607915.1 Micromonospora sp. NPDC005215
CGCGGGGCGCGGGACGCGGGACGCGGGACGCGGGACGCGGGACGCGGGACGCGGGGCGCGGGGCGTGCCGCGTGGGCGCGCGGCATGGGGCGCGGGGCGTGCCGCGTGGGGCGCGCGGCATGGGGCGCGGGACCTTGAGGCGCGGGGCGCGGGGCGCGGGACATGGGGCTCGCGGCGTGGGGCGTGGGTGGGGTCGGGCGTGGGAGGGCGTGTCCCGTGGGGCTGGTGGGAAGGGCGCCGGTTAGGGTGTCGAACACACGTACTGCTGACGGCTGGGGAGGGGGCGGCGTGCGGGTGTTGGGGGTTGACCCGGGGCTGACCCGGTGTGGGGTGGGTGTGGTCGAGGGTGTGCCCGGGCGTCCGTGCACTCTGATCGCCTACCACGTGGTCTACACCGACCCGGCCGACGACCTGTCGCTGCGCCTGTTGCACCTGGACCGGTCGCTGGCCGAGTTGGTCGCCGAACACCAGCCGGAGAGCGTCGCCGTCGAGCGGGTGTTCAGCCAGCACAACGTTCGTACGGTGATGGGCACCGCGCAGGCCAGCGGCGTCGCCGTGCTGGCCGGGGCGCGCGCCGGACTGCCGGTGCAGACGTACACCCCGAGCGAGGTGAAGGCGGCGGTGACCGGGTCTGGTCAGGCTGACAAGGCGCAGATGACCGCGATGGTCACCCGGCTGTTGCGCCTGGCCGAGCCGCCGAAGCCGGCCGACGCCGCCGACGCGCTCGCCCTGGCCATCTGCCACGTGTGGCGCGGCGGGACCCGCTCCAAGCTGGCCGCGGCGGCCGACCGGGTACGACGAGGAGGAGCACGATGATCGCCAGCGTGCGCGGCACGGTGACCGCGACGGGTCCGGATCAGGCCGTGATCGAGGTTGGCGGTGTCGGCCTCGCCGTGCACTGCGCCCCCGGGACCCTCGCGGAGCTGCGGGTCGGCCAGGTCGCCCGGCTCGCCACCAGCCTGATCGTGCGGGAAGATTCGCTGACCCTGTACGGCTTCGCCGACGACGACGCCAAGTCGCTGTTCGAGCTGCTGCAGACCGCCAGCGGGGTGGGCCCGCGACTGGCCCAGGCGGTGCTTGCCGTGCACAGCCCGGACGCGGTGCGCAAGGCGATCGCCAACGCTGACACAGCCGCGCTGACCCGGGTGCCCGGGATCGGCAAGAAGGGCGCCGAGCGCCTGGTGCTGGAGTTGCGTGACCGGATCGGCCCGGTGCCGATCGGCGTCGACGGCGTGACCGGGGTGACCCGCGGTAGCTGGCCCGACCAGGTTCGGCAGGCGCTGGTCGGGCTGGGTTGGACGGCGGGCCAGGCCGATCAGGCGGTGGCCGCGGTGGCGGAGACGATCGAGGGCGAGACGCCGCCGGTGCCGGTCCTGCTCAAGCAGGCCATTCGCCTGCTGGGTCGGACCCGATGAGCGCCCGGCGGCGACGGGAGGCGGCCCGGTGAGCGAGACCGACGGGCTCGTCTCGGCGTACGTCAGTGACGCGGACCGGGACGCGGAGGCCACGGTCCGGCCGCGGCGGTTGGCCGAGTTCATCGCCCAGGACCGGGTGCGCGACCAGCTCGACCTGTTGTTGCAGGGCGCGATGCGGCGGGGGTCGCCGCCGGATCACATCCTGCTCTCCGGCCCGCCCGGCCTGGGCAAGACGAGTCTGGCCAATATCGTCGCCGCCGAGTTGGGCGCGGGTATCCGGGTGACCAGTGGCCCGGCGATCGAGCGTTCCGGGGATCTGGCGGCGATCCTGACCAGTCTCGGCGAGGGCGATGTGCTCTTCATCGACGAGATCCACCGCATCGCGCGTCCGGCCGAGGAGTTGCTCTACAGCGCGATGGAGGACTTCCGGGTCGACGTGGTGGTCGGCAAGGGGCCGGGGGCGACGGCGATCCCGCTGGATGTCGAGCCGTTCACCCTGGTCGGCGCGACGACCCGCTCGGGTCTGTTGACCGGGCCGATGCGGGACCGGTTCGGTTTCGTGGCTCACCTCGACTTCTACGCCCCGGCGGATCTGGAGACGCTGCTGCACCGTTCGGCGCGGATCCTCGGCGTGCCGATCACCGCGGAGGGCGCGACCGAGATCGCCGGTCGCTCCCGGGGCACGCCGCGGATCGCCAACCGGCTGTTGCGCCGGGTCCGCGACTACGCCGAGGTGCGGGCCGACGGGGTGGTCGATGTCGACACCGCCCGTGCCGCCCTGATCGTGTACGACGTGGACGCGCTCGGCTTGGACCGCCTGGACCGCGCGGTGCTGACCGCGTTGGTCGACTCGTTCCGGGGCGGTCCGGTGGGTCTGTCCACCCTTGCCGTGGCGGTGGGGGAGCAGCCGGACACGGTCGAGGAGGTCTGCGAGCCCTTCCTGGTGCGCGCTGGTCTGTTGGCCCGTACGCCGCGGGGGCGGGTAGCCACCGAGGCCGCCTGGCGGCATCTGGGGCGCACCCCACCAAATGGTACCTTTGGTTTGGATAGTCCGCCTGTGCCCGATCTGTTCTCCTTGGATACCGATCAGCCGTGATGTGAACGTGATCTGTGCCGCATTCGGTGTTCTCAGGTGCAGGGTTTAGACTTCGCCGCGGTCTGTACAGGACGTGAGATTCCGCCTCCGCTCCGGCGCCCCAGGTGCCGGGCCGGTGGCCAGTGGGAAGGTCAGTAACCGTGCATTACATAGCAGCGGGCACCACAGCCGGCGGTTTCACGCCGATCCTGATGATCGTCCTGCTCTTCGGAGTCATGTATTTCATGATGATCCGACCCCAGCAGAAGCGCCGCCGTGAGGCAGAGGCGATGCAGACCGGGCTCGGCCCGGGCGACGAGGTCGTCACCATCGGCGGGCTCTACGGCACGGTCACCGGCATCGAGGACGACACCGTCCTGATCGAGGTCGCCCCGGGCGTGCAGACCCGCTACGCCCGGCCCGCCATCGCCCGGGTGGTCACCCGCGCGGAGCTGCCGAGCGAGCCGATCAGCGAGGAAGCGGACACCGTCAAGGATTGACCCCTGCCTCCGGGGGATGGCGAGTCCGGTGTACGGCCGGTCGACCGACTTCCGGGCCACCGCGCCCGACGGGGCAGCGGACCAGACAGGAAAACTGGATAGTTGGGTCGACGCCGGGCGTCGGCACGTTCCCGTGACCATCGGCGTTCCGCGCCGGCGTTTCCGGACCACGTGTCGGCATCTCGTCGGCTCAGGTCACACGTCAGCCGGGACCCCCGGCCCGACACCGCCGCCGCTGCGCGCAGCGGCGCGACCGCACAGGGAGACAGGACAGCCGTGGCACCACCTCAGGGACAGATGCGCCCCGGGCGGCAGCTCGCCGTGCTCGGGTTCATCTTCGTCGTCCTCTATCTTCTGGTGTTCTTCTCGGGTGCCAGCGGCAGCCTGAAGGACCGGCTCGAGCCTCGGCTCGGCCTGGACCTCATCGGCGGCACCCGGGTGACGCTGGAGGCGACAAACAGCGTCGACGGCAAGCCTCCGACGGCGGAGAACCTCGAGGAGGCCCGCCAGATCATCGAGAGTCGGGTCAACGCCTTCGGCGTGGCCGAGGCCGAGGTGGTCACCGAGGGCAACAAGAACATCGTCATCTCCCTGCCCGGTGCAAACCGGGACCTCACCGACGTGGGCAGCGCGGCCGAGCTGCGTTTCCGCAAGGTGCTCAAGGGCGCCGACGGCAGCGGGACGGCCGCCGTGCCGCCACCGGCCGCGCCCACCCCGTCCGGCAGTGCCAGCCCGGCCCCGTCCGGCGGCGCCACCCCGACCCCGTCGGGCAGCGGCGCGCCGAAGGTGACCTCGTCGCCCAGCGGCGGTCAGGGCGGGATGGCCCCGGCGTCGCCCAGCGCCACGCCGACTCCCTCCGCGTCCGCCTCGGCCTCGGCGAGTGCCGCCGCGCCCAGCGCCAGTGCCAGCGCGGAGCCGGTGCCGGCCAGCATCGAGGAGCAGCGCAAGGCCGTCGAGCAGAAGGTCGGCGCCGCCGCGTGGCAGGCCGCCAACGGTTTGCAGGCCCCGGCCGACCTGGCCGCGGACCCGTCGCTTGCCGACAAGCTCAAGCCGTTCGGCACGCTGTCGCCGCGCGAGGTCGCCGTGTTGCCGGCGCAGATGCAGTTCAACGTGCCGACGATCGGTTGCGCGCAGCTCGACAAGCGCCCGCCCGCGTCGATCTCCGACCCGAAGCAGCAGGCGGTCTCCTGCGAGGACGGCGCCTCGAAGTACCTGCTCGACCAGGCCAAGGTGCTCGGCACCGACGTCTCCGACGCCGACGCGGTGCTCGACCAGACGAACGCCTGGGTGGTCAGCCTCGACTTCAACGACGACGGCCAGGGCAAGTGGACCGCCCTGACCCGCGAGGCGTTCACCAACGAGGGCCAGGCCTGCGACGCCAGCGCGCTCGGTCAGGACGGCAAGTGCCGGGTCGCGGTCGTGCTGGACAACCTGATCGTCTCCTCCCCGGAGATCCAGGGCGTGCTGACCGGCAACTCCCAGATCACCGGCAGCTTCACCCAGAAGGACGCCAGCACGCTCGCCAGCCAGCTGCGCTTCGGCGCGCTGCCGGTGACCTTCGAGCAGCAGGAACGGCAGAACGTCACCGCCACGCTGGGCGCCAGCCACCTGCGCGCCGGTCTGCTCGCGGCCGGCATCGGCATGCTGCTTGTCATCATCTACGCGTTCTTCTACTACCGGCTGCTCGGCTCGGTGATCTTCCTGAGCCTGATCCTCTCCGCGCTGCTGGTCTTCGGCGCGCTGGTGGTGCTCGGCCGGCAGATCGGCTTCACGCTCACCCTCGCCGGTATCGCCGGCATGATCGTCTCGCTCGGTGTGGCGGCGGACTCGTTCGTCATCTACTTCGAACGGTTGAAGGACGAGATCCGGGAGGGGCGCAGCCCGCGCAGCGCGGTGCCCCGCGCCTGGATGCGGGCTCGCCGTACGATCATCTCGGCCAACGCGATCACGCTGCTCTCCGCGGTGGTGCTCTACGTGGTCTCGGTCGGCACGGTCAAGGGCTTCGCCTTCGCCCTCGGTCTGGCCACCGTGCTGGACCTGGTCGTGGTCTTCCTCTTCCGGCACCCGATCATGACGATGTTCGCCCGGACCCGGGCGTTCCTGTCCCCGCGGGTCAGCGGCCTGGGCCGGGCACTGCCGGCCCGCAGCCAGCAGACTCAGCCCCGCAACCCGCGCGCCAAGGAGGCCTGAGATGGCTGAAAACGGTCTGGCGAGCCGCCTCTACAACGGCGAGGCCGGTCTCAACGTCGTCGGCCGCCGCAAGCTCTGGTTCGGCGTCGCCGGGGTCCTGATCCTGATCGCGCTGCTCAGCTTCGGGCTGCGTGGTTTCAGCCTCGGCATCGAGTTCGCCGGCGGCAGCTCGTTCCAGGTGCCGGCCAGTGTCGGCTCTCTGGACGACGCCGAGCGGGAGGTCAACTCCGCTCTCGCGGCCGAGAACACCGACATCAAGGTGGCCACCGCGCAGGAGGTCGGCGGCACCGGTGGCGACTCGTACGAGCTGCGTACCGCGCAGCTCGACGTCGAGCAGGCCGACGCGGTCGAGGCCCGGATCGCCAAGGACTTCGGGATCAACCCGGATCAGATCAGCAGCAACCAGGTCAGCGAGGCGTGGGGCAACCAGGTGACCGATCGGGCCCTGCTCGGCCTGGTCATCTTCATCGCGCTGGTGATGGTCTACCTGGTCCTGCGCTTCGAGTGGCGGATGGCCGTCGCGGCGGTCGCGTCGCTGTTCACGAACCTGATCCTCACCTCCGGCATCTACTCGCTGGTCGGCTTCGAGGTCACCCCGTCGACGATCATCGGCTTCCTCACGATCCTGGGCTTCGCGCTCTACGACGTGGTGGTGGTCTTCGACAAGGTCCAGGAGAACACCCGCGGCATCACCGCCAACAACAACCAGACGTACGGCGAGGCGGCCAACCTGGCCGTCAACCAGAGCCTGATGCGGTCGTTGAACACCTCCGTGGTCGCGCTGCTGCCGGTCGGCGGTCTGCTCTTCATCGGTGCCGGCCTGCTCGGCGCCGGCACGTTGAAGGACCTCGGCCTGGTGCTGTTCGTCGGTATGGCGGTGGCGTTCCTGACCTCCATCCTGGTGGCCACGCCGCTGCTGGCCCTGTTGAAGAACTACGACCCGCGGATCCAGGCGCACAACAAGCGCGTCCTGGCCCGGCGGGGCGCGCTCGCCCGGGGCGAGGTCACCGGCAGGGGCGCGGTGAGCCCGGTTCAGGCGACCGAGGAGTCGCTCGACCCGGACGCTGCCGCGCTGGCCGGCGCCGCGCCCAAGGTGGGCGCTCGTCCGGCGGGTAAGCGGCCGACCGGCACGCGGGGTGGTCGCCCCGGTGGGGGCGGCAACCGGCCGGGTGGCGCCAAGCGGCGCTGACCCGGCCCGAAACAACCGAACGGCGTCCGGCATGCTGTGCGAGCAGCACTGCCGGACGCCGTCGTCGTCGAAGGAGAGCGAAACAGCCGTGACGGAGACCCACAGCACCGCGGCACGCGGGGACAGCGGCCCGGAGGCCGCCCGACTGGTCGCCAGCCGGGTGCTGGACGTGCCCGACTTCCCCAAGCCCGGCGTCATGTTCAAGGACCTGATGCCGCTGTTCGCCGACGGCACGGCGTTCCGGGAGGTGATCGACGGGATCGTCGCGTACCACGGTCGGGACGCCTTCGACGTGGTGGTCGGCATCGAGGCGCGCGGGTTCGTCGTCGCCGCGGCCGTCGCGTACGCGGCGGGGGTGGGCGTGGTGCCGGTCCGTAAGGCCGGCAAGCTGCCCCGGCCGGCGCACTCGGTCTCCTACGCGCTCGAATACGGCGAGGCCACCCTCGAGGTGCACGAGGACGCCTTCACGGCCGGACACCGGGTGCTGGTGGTCGACGACGTGCTGGCGACCGGCGGCACCGCCGAGGCGACGCTGGACCTGGTCGAGCGGGCCGGCGGAACCGTCACCGGCTTCACCGTGCTGCTGGAACTCGGCTTCCTGGGTGGGCGGAAGCGGCTGGAACCGCGTCCCGTCCATGCCCTGCTTACCGTTTGACCCGGTCGGTTCACCGTTCGATGGCAGAGTCGTCGGGCGCAGCCGGCACCGACCGTCCGGCGGAGCGGCAGCGGACCGTGCGTGCGGGTAGCATTGCCCATTGCTGACGCCGGCGGCACGTCCTCCGGTGACGCGAGACCAGGCCGGCCGATTGTTCGGCAGGTGTTTTCCCGGCGAGCGGTGAGGAGGCCGGTGTCCCACGATGTCGTCCCTCCGGCGGAGGGCACGGTGCACCCGACAGGCGACGCTGACGGCACGGTGACCGACCGGGCAGGCGACGCGCCAGCCCGGGTGACGGGCGCCGGCAGCGGCCCCGGCCGGGCTGCGGGCGAGAGCGCGGCACGTCCGGCAGGCGTCCCGTCGAGCGTCGAGGCGTCCCCCGGTGCCGATGGGGTGGTGGTGCCGTTCCCGAGCGACGCCGGCGTCGACCCGTCGCCGAGCGGTGGCTTCGGGCTGTCCAACGCGCCCACCGGGCGGCGGGTGCGGGCCCGGCTGGCCCGGTTCAACGCGCCCTGGCAGACCTCCCAGGTCAGTGAGGTGCTGGAGCCGCTCATCGCGAGCCACCGGGACAACCACCCGAAGGCTGACGCCCGGCTGCTCCAGCGCGCCTTCGACACGGCCGCGCGGTGGCACTCCGGGCAGTACCGCAAGTCCGGTGACCCGTACATCACCCACCCGCTCGCGGTGGCGACCATCCTCGGCAACCTGGGGATGGACACCACCACGCTGGTCGCCGCGCTGCTGCACGACACCATCGAGGACACCGAATACACACTCGACGCGATGCGCGCCGACTTCGGCGGCGAGGTCGCCCTGCTTGTCGACGGCGTCACGAAGCTCGACAAGGTCAAGCTGGGTGACGCGGCCAAGGCCGAGACGATCCGCAAGATGGTCGTGGCGATGGCCAAGGACCCGCGGGTGCTGGTGATCAAGCTGGCCGACCGGTTGCACAACATGCGCACCCTGACCTTCCTGCCCCGCCCCAAGCAGGAGCAGAAGGCCAAGGAGACGCTGGAGATCCTGGCGCCGCTGGCGCACCGGCTCGGTATGAACACGATCAAGTGGGAGCTGGAGGACCTGTCCTTCGGCACGTTGTTCCCGAAGCGCTACGAGGAGATCAACCGGCTGATCGGGGAGCACCAGCCGCAGCGCGAGACGCTGCTGCGGCAGGTCACCCAGAAGGTCGGCACCGACCTGAAGGCCGCCAAGATCAAGGCGGAGACCACCGGGCGGCCGAAGCACCTCTACTCGATCTACCAGAAGATGATCGTGCGGGGTCGTGACTTCAACGACATCTACGACCTGGTGGGCGTGCGGATCCTTGTCGACACGGTTCGCGACTGCTACGCGGCGCTGGGTGTGATCCACGCCAACTGGCAGCCGGTGCCGGGCCGGTTCAAGGACTACATCGCCATGCCCAAGTTCAACATGTACCAGTCGTTGCACACGACGGTCATCGGGCCCACCGGCAAGCCGGTGGAGATGCAGATCCGCACGTACGCGATGCACCGCACCGCGGAGTTCGGCATCGCCGCGCACTGGAAGTACAAGGAGCACAAGGGCACCCAGATCGTCGGCCCGCCCGCGCACATCGACGAGATGACCTGGCTGCGGCAGTTGCTCGACTGGCAGCGGGAGGCGGCCGACCCGAGCGAGTTCCTGGACGCGCTGCGCTTCGACCTGTCCAGCCAGGAGGTGTACGTCTTCACCCCGAAGGGTGACGTCATCCCGCTGCCGACCGGGTCGACGCCTGTGGACTTCGCGTACGCGGTGCACACCGAGGTGGGGCACAAGTGCATCGGGGCGCGGGTCAACGGCAAGTTGGTGCCGTTGGAGTCGACGCTGTCCAACGGCGACGTGATCGAGATCTTCACCTCGAAGTCCGAGACCGCCGGTCCGACACAGGACTGGCTGGGCTTCGTCAAGAGCCCACGGGCGCGCACGAAGATCCGCCAGTACTTCAACAAGGAGCGGCGCGAGGAGGCGATCGAGGCCGGCAAGGACGCGATCGTCAAGGCGATGCGCAAGCAGGGCATGCCGTTGCAGCGGATGCTCACCTCCGAGGCGCTCATGTCGATCGCGCGGGACCTGCACCTGGCCGACGTGGCGTCGCTCTACGCGGCGGTCGGTGACAGCCAGGTCTCCGCCCAGTCGGTGGTGCAGAAGCTGATGGCCACGTACGGCGGCGAGGAGGGCGCGGCGGAGGACATCGCCGAGACCGCCGTCGCCACCCGGCCACCACGCAGCCGCCAGAGCAGCAACGACCCCGGTGTCGTGGTCCGCGGCGTCAGCGACGTCTGGATCAAGCTGGCGCGCTGCTGCACCCCGGTCCCACCGGATTCGGTGTTCGGGTTCGTCACCCGCTCCGGCGGGGTGAGTGTGCACCGCGACGACTGCGCCAACGCCGAGGACCTGCGCGCCCAGAGCGAACGGGTGGTCGAGGTCAGTTGGAAGCTCACCTCCGCCTCGACCTTCCTGGTCGCCATCCAGGTCGAGGCACTGGACCGGCACAAGCTGCTGGCCGACGTCACCCGGGTGCTCTCCGACGAGCGGGTCAACATCCTCTCCGCCACCGTGACGACCACCCGCGACCGGGTGGCGGTGAGCCGGTTCAGCTTCGAGATGGCCGACCCGAAGCACCTGGGCCACCTGCTGGCCACGGTCCGCAAGGTGGACGGCGTCTTCGACGCGTACCGGGTCACCTCCGGCGCCTGACGCGTACCCCGGACACGACAGCGCCCGCCGGCTGAGCCGGCGGGCGCTTCGTCGGTGCGGGTGTCAGCCCTGCGGCGGGCTCATCGCGAGGTCCTTGATGATGACCTCCTTCTTCGGGTGGCCACCGCCGGCCTGCTGGGCGAACGCCCCGTCGTCGCCGGCCTTGGCCACGTCCTTGACGATGTCCAGGCCGCCGGTGACGGTGCCCAGCACCGTGTACGCCGGGTCCAGCGGCGAGTCGCCGTAGACGATGAAGAACTGGCTGCCGGTGCTGCCCGGCTGGCCGGAGTTGGCCATCGCGATGACCCCCTCCGGGTAGGGCGGGCGCTTGTCGGTGGGCAGGTTCTCCTCGGCCTGGCGGTAGCTCGGGCCGCCCTGGCCGTCGGTGTCCCGCCAGCCGTTGCCGGTGGCGCTGGGGTCGCCGCACTGCAACACCTTGATGCCCTCGGTCACGAGGCGGTGGCACTTGGTGTTGTCGAAGAAGTTCTTCTCCGCGAGGTAGGTGAAGCTGCCGGCCGTGCACGGCACCAGCGACCTGTCGACCTTGGCCGTGATCGGGCCCAGGTTGGTGTCGATCGTCATGGTCTGCACGCCGGTGCCGGACTGCTGGTTGCTCGGCAGCCCGACGTCCTTGATCTGCGGGGGCCGCTGTTCCGTGGGCATCGCGTTGAACACGCACTCCGACGCGCCGGCCGCCGGCGCGGCGGTGTCGCTCTTGTTGTCGTCGCCGCCGAGGGTCACCGCCAGCCAGACGGTGCCGGCGACCACGAGCACCAGGGCGGCACCCGCGCTCACGATTGCCTGGGTCTGCCGGCGCTTGCGGGCCTTGGCCGCGCGCTCGGCCATCTCCTTCTCGAGCCGGGCGCGTGCCGCCGCGCGCTGCCGCTCTCTGGTGGACGTCACGCCTGGATCCTCCTGGCTGTCTGCTGCTGGGTGCCGCTTAAGTGTGGGTGGTGGCGGCCGGTCAGCCGGCGCTGGGGCTGCTGGCCGGCGCGCCGGAGGCCGACGGCGCCGGTGCCGCCGCGGTGACCGGCTCACCAACGGTGAGGCTCTGGAGCGTCACGTCGGTGCTGGGCTTGACCTTGGCCCCGGTCCCATTGTCCACGGTCGGGAGGGCACCGATCTTCTCCACCACGTCCAGCCCGCCGGTCACCCGGCCGATCACCGGATACTTCGGGTCGGCGGTGGTGAAGTCCTTGAAGAAGATCAGGAACTGGCTGCCGTTGCTGCCCGGCGGGTTGGCGATCATCGCCACGGTGCCCTTCGGGTACGTCGGCGGCTGGCCGGGAGCCGGGCTGGCCGACGGTGACGCCGACGGAACGGTCGGCAGCTCCTCGTCGTAGAACGAGTAGGTCGGCCCGCCCAGGCCGGTGCCGCTCGGGTCGCCGCAGCGCAGCGCGCCGTCGGCGGTGATCTCGTGGCACTTGGTGTTGTCGTAGAACGACCGGCTCGCCAGGTGCGCGATGCTCGCCGCCGCACACGGCGAGTTGGTCAGGCTGAGCTCCGCGGTGATCGGCCCGCCCTGGTTGGTGGTCACCGTCATCGCCCGGGTGCCTTCGGTGGGAAGACCCTTGCTCTCCGGCGTGCCGACGTCCTTGAGGTTCGTGTTGGCCGTCGCGTCCTGCGGCGTCCAGAGGCAGGTGTCCCCGTTGGCCGTGTTCTGCTTCGAGTCGGAGTCGAACGCCCCGAGCGCCCAGGCGGAGCCAGCCACGACCAACACCAGGATCAGGGCGGCGCCGACACCGGCCTGGATCTGCCGACGCCGCCGCGTGGCGGCGGCCCGGCGAGCCAACTGCCGGTCGAGCTTGGCCCGCGCCATTTTGCGCTGCCGGTCCCTGCTGGAAGCCACCCGTGCTCCCCTTTCCTCTACCTGGTTGTCGCCGGCGGCCGGGCGTCCCGGCCCGTCCGGGCGTCACGTGTGCCGCGCCACACGCCCGCCAGAGTGTACGGCTAGTGACTGGGAAAGTGGTGTACGAGGTCCACCCCGTTCCGAGCAGCGCTTATCGGGCGTTGTCACTGTGCCCTGCGGGGCGCGCGGGACGGACGCGACAAACTCGCTCGGTACGCCCGTTAGGCTGCTGGGCAGGACGACAGCCGTTCGACGAAAGGACAGCGCCAGTGCTCGTGGCCGGCTTTCCCGCGGACGCCTTCGGCACCAACTGCTACGTGGTTGCCACCGCGCCGGGGGAGCAGTGCGTGGTGGTCGATCCCGGCATCGGGGTGCTCGACCAGCTCGACGCCCTGCTCGCCGAGCACCGCCTGCATCCGGCCGCCGTGCTGCTCACCCACGGCCACCTCGACCACACCTTCTCGGTCGCGCCGGTGTGCGGTGCGCGGGGCATCACCGCGTACGTGCACCCCGGTGACCGGGAGATGCTGGCCGACCCGGCCAAGGGCCTCTCCGCCGACCTGAAGTCGCTCTTCGGCGGCCGGCTGAGCTACACCGAGCCGGACGACGTGGCCGAGCTGACCGACGGCGCCACCCTCACCCTCGCCGGCCTGGAGATCGCCGTCGACCACGCCCCGGGCCATACCGGCGGGTCGGTGCTGTTCCGGCTGCCCGGCGCGGGCTCGGGCTGGGAGGCGGACGAGATCTGCCTGTCCGGCGACGTCCTCTTCGCCGGGTCGATCGGCCGCACCGACCTGCCGGGCGGGAGCATGCCGGCCATGCTCACCAGCCTGCGCGACAAGGTTCTCCCGCTGGCCGACGACACCGTCGTGCTGCCCGGCCACGGCCCCGCCACCACCATCGGCCGTGAGCGCGCCAGCAACCCGTACCTCATCGAGGTGGCCGGCACGTCGCCGGCCGCTCCCACCCGGGGCCTCTAGATCGTCCGCGCCACGCGCGGACCCACGACACCACCGCGCCGTGGGCGCGGCACCGCAAGGAGTACGCCGATGAGCAAGCCCACGCCCATCTCCGGCTTCCCGGAGTGGACCCCCGGTCAGCGGATGATCGAGCAGTTCGTGCTCGAGAAGATCCGGGCCACGTTCGAGTTGTACGGCTTCGCGCCGCTGGAGACCCGCGCGGTGGAGCCGCTGGACCAGCTGCTGCGCAAGGGCGAGACCTCGAAGGAGGTCTACGTGATCCGGCGGCTGCACGCCGACGCCGAGGGCGCGGGCGGTGACGACCAGCTCGGCCTGCACTTCGACCTGACCGTGCCGTTCGCCCGCTACGTGCTGGAGAACGCCGGCAAGCTGGCGTTCCCGTTCCGCCGCTACCAGATCCAGAAGGTGTGGCGGGGGGAGCGGCCGCAGGAGGGGCGCTACCGGGAGTTCGTGCAGGCGGACATCGACATCGTCGACCGGGACACCCTGGCCCCGCACCACGAGGCGGAGATGCCCCTCGTCATCGGCGACGCGCTGCGCTCGTTGCCGATTCCGCCGGTGACGATCCAGGTCAACAACCGCAAGATCTGCGAGGGCTTCTACCGGGGCATCGGGCTGACCGACCCGGAGGCGGCGCTGCGCGCTGTGGACAAGCTCGACAAGATCGGCCCGGCGAAGGTGGCCGACCTGCTGGCCCAGACCGCCGGGGCGAGCGAGGCGCAGGCCAAGGCGTGCCTGGCGTTGGCCGAGATCTCCGCGCCGGACGCCTCGTTCGCCGACGCCGTCCGCGCGCTCGGGGTGAGCGACCCGCTGCTCGACGAGGGCATCGACGAGCTGGTCCGGGTGGTGGAGACCGCCGCCGAGCACTCGCCCGGCCTCTGCGTGGCGGACCTGCGCATCGCCCGTGGCCTGGATTACTACACCGGCACCGTCTACGAGACCCAACTGCGCGGCTACGAGCGGTTCGGCTCGATCTGCTCCGGCGGCCGGTACGACAATCTGGCCACCGCCGGCGCCGTCTCGTACCCCGGGGTGGGGATCTCGATCGGGGTGACCCGGCTGCTCGGGTTGCTCTTCGGCGCGGGGGAGCTGTCGGTGTCCCGGGAGGTGCCGACCGCAGTGCTCGTCGCTGTGACAAGCGAGGAGCAGCGGACGGCCAGCAACCGGGTGGCCGAGGCGCTGCGCCGGCGTGCGGTGCCGACCGAGGTGTCGCCGAGCGCGGCGAAGTTCGGCAAGCAGATCCGCTACGCCGAGCGGCGCGGCATTCCGTACGTCTGGTTCCCGGGCGCCGACGGCGCGCCGGACGAGGTGAAGGACATTCGGTCTGGTGCGCAGGTGACGGCCGGTGCGCAGGAGTGGATGCCACCCCTGGAGGACCTCCGGCCGACGGTCGGCTGACTCCCACCACTGGCGCTCATGGCCGCGGGGACCTACGGTAGCGTAAGTTACGCCACCGTAGGGAGTTTCTCGTGACCATGAGCACCACACTGAGCCAGACCGCGCTCCTCGTCGAGTTGGAGCCGGTGGTTGCCCGCAACCTCGACCGCCACCTTTCGCTGGCCAAGGAGTGGTTCCCGCACGAGTACGTGCCGTGGAGCGAAGGGCGGACCTTCGACGGGCCGCTCGGCGGCGAGGCGTGGTCACCGACCGACTCCACAATTCCCGACGTGGCCCGCACCGCGCTGATCGTGAACCTGCTGACCGAGGACAACCTGCCCTCGTACCACCACGAGATCGCCACCCTGTTCGGCCGGGACGGCGCGTGGGGCACCTGGGTGCACCGGTGGACCGCGGAGGAGGGTCGGCACGGTGTCGCGATCCGCGACTACCTGACGGTCACCCGGGCGGTCGACCCGGTGGCGTTGGAGCGGGCTCGGATGACGCACATGTCCGAGGGGTACACCAACGCCCACGGCGACGAGGTGCTGCACTCGCTGGCGTACGTCTCGTTCCAGGAGCTGGCCACCCGCATCTCGCACCGCAACACCGGCAGGGCCACCGGCGACCCCGCCTGCGAGGCGCTGCTGGCCCGGGTGGCGGCCGACGAGAACCTGCACATGGTCTTCTACCGCAATCTGCTCGCCGCCGCCTTCGAGCTGGCCCCGAGCCAGGCCATGCGGGCCGTCGCCGACGTGGTGGCCGACTTCCAGATGCCGGGCAACGGCATCGAGGGTTTCGCCCGCAAGTCGGTGGCGATCGCCCTGGCCGGCATCTACGACCTGCGCCAGCACCGGGACGACGTGTTGCAGCCGGTGCTGCGCCAGTGGGACGTCTTCAACGTGACAGGTCTCGACGCCGACGGCGAAGCCGCCCGCGAGCAGCTAGCCACCCAGCTGGACACCCTAGAGCGCGCAGCGAGCCGCTTCGAAGAGAAGCGCGACGCCCGAGCAGCCCGCCTAGCCCTCCGCTGATCCCGCCCCCTCTGCCCGTGTTGATCAAGAGGTTCGCGTCACCGGGAGCCCGTTTCCTGACGCAAACCTCTTGATCAACCACCCGGAGGTGGGGTCAGGATTGGGGGAAGAGGAGGCAGGTGCTGGTGGCGTGGGCTATCAGGCGGGAGCCGGCATCGGTGATGCGGGCCTCGGCCAGGGCCGTCCGGCGGCCACGTTGCAGCACCGTGCCCTCGCAGCGCAGCGTGCCACTGTCGACGGTGACCGGGCGCAGGAACTTCACGTTGAGGTCCAGCGAGGTGTAGCCGACGCCGGCCGGCAGGGTGCTGTGCACGGCACAGCCCGCGGCGGTGTCCAGCAGTGTCGAGAGGACACCACCGTGGACGCTGCCGAGCGGGTTGTAGTGGAACTCCTGTGGGGTCAGCTCGACGACCACCCGGCCCTCGTCGGCCACCATCCGTGTCATGTCGATGAGGTGCATCACCGGTGGTGCGGCCAGCTCGCCGGCGGTCATCGCCCGGAGCATGTCGAGGCCGCTGCGTCGACCGAGCTGAGCGGCGTTGACCGCCGGGTCCGCCCAGGTGAAGGTACGGCTGCGCGCCGGTTCCTGCGTCTGCGTCATGGACGCAGCCTGGCAGCAGGTTGCTGAGTCTGTCAACGAGACCTAGCCTGGTCGGATGCGACCCGCGGCACTGGACTGGTCGGTGGAGAACTGCACCATCGCCCGCGCGATGGAGATTCTCGGTGAGCGGTGGACCCTGGTGGTGCTCCGCGAGGTGTTCACCGGCATCCGCCGTTTCGACGACATGCGGGTGCGCACCGGCATTCCGCGACAGGTGCTGACCAACCGGCTGGCCGTCCTGGTGGAGCAGGGCGTGCTGCGCCGCGAGCCGTACCGGGAGCCGGGCAGCCGGCTGCGCCACGAGTACCGGTTGACCGAGAAGGGCCTGGACCTCTGGCCGGTCCTGGTGGCCGTGCTCGGGTGGGGTGACAGGTACCTCGCCGACCCCGAGGGTCCGCCGCTGAGCGTCACTCACCGTGACTGCGGTGCTCGCGTGCGCGTCGAGTTGCGCTGTGCCGACGGGCACGACGTGGGGCAGGTGCGCGACGTGGTGCCCCGCCCCGGCCCCGGCGCCCGTCGCCGTACCCCCTGACGGGCGGCACCCGCGCCGACAGTGCGGCGAGACATCGACGACCGTGCGCGCCGCGGGCGGATCCGGTGTGACGGTGGTTGTGCGCCGGCGTGTCGGTGGTGTTGCGGAGTTGTGGCCGGCCACGTTCGCTGAATCCGGGCGGAATCAAGCCTTGTCAATGATCTTAAGTATGTGAATACTTCAGTGCACTTGGCCGGTTTCCCCAGATCGGCCGGGTTGCCATCGGGTCAGCCGACCTCGGCGAGACCCGCTCCCCCGCCCAGGAGGTTGTTACATGCGACCCACGAGGTCCACATTCCGCGTTGCGGCCACTGTCGCCGTTTCCGGAAGCCTGGTCGTCGGTGCGCTCATCGGCGCACCCGCCCAGGCCGCACCCGCCGCCTCGCCCGACGCCGCAGCCGCGCTGTCCGCGCAACTCGGCGACCGCTCGGCTGGCTCGTACCTCGACGCCAGCGGCAGGTCCGTCGTCACGGTGACCGACGCGGCCGCCGCCAGCGCGGCGAACAAGGCCGGCGCCGTCGTCCGCTACGTCACCCGCGGTGCCGGCGAACTCAACCGGGCCACCGCCGACCTGGAGCGCTCCGCCAAGATCCCAGGCACCGCCTGGTGGAGCGACCCGGTCACCAACCAGGTCGTCGTCTCCGTCGACAGCACCGTCACCGGCGCCAAGCTGGAGCGGGTCAAGGCCGCCGCCGCGCGGGCCAACGGCGCGGTCCGCGTCGAGGCCGAGGCTGGTGTGCTGAGCACCCGGATCTCCGGCGGCCAGGCCATCTACGCCGGCGGGGGCGGGCGTTGCTCGCTCGGCTTCAACGTGCGCAGCGGCAGCACCTACTACTTCGTGACCGCCGGGCACTGCACCAACATCTCGGCCAGCTGGTATTCGAACTCCGCGCAGACCGCCCTCATCGGCACGCGGACCGGCACCAGCTTCCCGGGCAACGACTACGGCATCGTGCGGCACAGCAACTCGGCCAACGCCGCTGGCAACGTCTACCTCTACAACGGCAGCTACCAGGACATCACCGGCGCCGGCAACGCCTCCGTCGGCCAGTCGGTGCAGCGCTCCGGCAGCACCACCGGCCTGCGTGGCGGCACGGTGAACGCGACAAACGCCACTGTCAACTACGCCGAGGGCTCGGTCTCCGGCCTGATCCGCACCAACGTCTGCGCCGAGCCGGGCGACAGCGGCGGCTCGCTGTTCGCCGGCAGCACCGCCCTGGGTATGACCTCCGGCGGCAGTGGCAACTGCCGCAGCGGCGGCACCACCTACTTCCAGCCCGTCACCGAGGCCCTGAGCCGCTACGGCGTCAGCGTCTTCTGATCCACGCACCGCACGCGGGCCGCCGGAGCATTCCGGCGGCCCGTTCGCGTCGCCGCCCGAACGGGACTGGTCGCCGCCTGGGCTCTGCGCAGCGGCCCGGCGCCGCGCCCGCGATGGTGGTCAGCGGAGCCCGGACGGTCCCGACCGCCGCCCGCCGGCGAGTGCGGCGAGCACTGCGGCCAGCGGTACGACCGCCTCAGCGGCCGCCGCCAGCCGCTCCGTCAGCCCGACCCATGCTCCCTCGGTGAAGAACTCGACACCGAACCACCCGACCAACCCGAGGAGAAACGCCGCCGTCGCGAGCGCGGCCCCAGGTGCCGGACCGCTGGAAGTCGACAGGGCCCGCGGCCGGAGCTGGTCCCGATCGAGGGGCGGCACCGACAGCACCGCTCGACGGGGAACCGCCAGGGCCGGCCAGAGAGCCAACGCCACGAACGCCACACCGGCGGCGACGGCGTGCGTCGTCGAGCCGCCCGCCGGACGCTGCGGGAACACGGCCAGCACCAGGGTGGCCAGCCCGCCCAGCGCGAGTATCCCTCGACCCGTCGGCGCGGCGGTCACCAGGCCGAAAGCGGTTACCAAGTGGCACAGGCCCAGGCCGGCCAGACCCACTGTCATGATCCAGCGATGGTCCGCGTTCGTGGCGGCGAGCGCGCTGATCGTCTGCCGGACCGGGTCGAATCGGTCGGGTTGGGCGGCCTGCGCCAGTGTCCAGCCTCCGATGAGAAACAACGGCGCGCCACCGGCCGACAGCAGGGTCCAGCGGGGTACGGCAGACATCGGGTGATCGTAACGGCGCGCCCAGCGGAACTCCGGGCCCGGAGCCACGCGCTCGGGCGGATGAGGAACGTCGCCGTGGCCGGACTGTGTCGGGCGACGACGTACCGCGGTCAGTCGGGCCGTCGAGGAGCGGGCCCGCCAGTTGGTCCCAGTGGATCCGGGGGTATGACGCCACCTGGCGCCAGGTCCGGACCGATCCGTACGGTGCCGGCGGGCGTCAACGCGAGGTGTGCCCGCCGGGCGGACAGGACCGCCAGCAACGGCCAGAGGGAGACCGCCACCGCCGTCACCCGCTCGGCCAGCCCGGTGCGGGATCCGCTTGTCACCTCGAAGGCACACCACCCGAAGAGGGCGAGCAGCACGAGCGTGGCACTCAGTCCCACGGTCCGACGGAACGCCCACGGTGGCTGCGCGGCCCTGGGGTGTGCGGCGTCTGGGCCGCGCGGCAGCCGAAGCGCCGAACCGGCCGGCCACAGCGCCAGGGCGAGGACCGCCACCGTCGCCGCGATCCCGTGGCTGAGTGAACCCCCGACCGGCGGACGGGGGAAGGCGACCAGGGCGATCGTGGCCACCCCACCGACCGCGAGCAGGAACCGGCTCGGCAGCCCGGCCGCGTGCAACACGGCGGCGACTGCGAGATAGCAGCAGCCGAGCAGCACCAGGGCCGCGACCATGATCCACGCGTCGGTGGCATCCTGCCCCGCCAACTCGCTGATGGTGTCCCGGATCGGGTCGTACCCGGTGGGCTGCCGCGCCTGGGCGACCGTCCAACCGACCACCAGCAGCGCGGGCGCGGCCGCTGCCGCGGCGACGGCCCAGTTCGGTACGGCGCGCATTTCGCCACGTTAACCGGCGCGGCGGTCGACCGAGTCGGGTTCGCCGCTCCGCCCCACCAGCGAATCGCGCCGGCCTGCCGGGTGCCCCGGAGGTGGGGCGGCCACCCCTGACAGAATGCCGGTGAGGACTGTTCCACGATGAGGAGTTGCCAGCCGTGATCCGTACCCACAATGCCGGAAGCCTGCGCGCCGCGGACGCCGGCTCGACGGTGACGCTCGCCGGGTGGGTGGCCCGCCGGCGCGACCACGGCGGGGTCATCTTCGTCGACCTGCGCGACGGCACCGGCGTTGTCCAGGTGGTCTTCCGCGAGGAGGATGCGCACGCGCTGCGCAACGAGTTCTGCGTGAAGGTCGTCGGCGAGGTGACCCGCCGGCCGGCCGGCAACGAGAACCCGGAGCTGCCCACCGGTGAGGTCGAGGTGACAGTCACCGAGCTGGAGGTGCTCTCCGAGGCCGCGCCGCTGCCGCTGCCGGTGGACGACCAGATCGAGGCCGGCGACGACATCCGGCTCAAGTACCGCTACCTGGACCTGCGCCGCAGCGGGCCGGCGAACGCGCTGCGGCTGCGCTCGCGCGCCAGCCACCTGGCCCGGGGTGTGCTGCACGAGCGGGACTTCCTGGAGATCGAGACGCCGACGCTGACCCGGTCGACGCCCGAGGGCGCCCGCGACTTCCTGGTCCCGGTGCGCCTGCAGCCCGGCAGCTGGTACGCGCTGCCGCAGTCGCCGCAGCTGTTCAAGCAGCTGCTGATGGTCGGCGGCATGGAGCGGTATTACCAGATCGCCCGCTGCTACCGCGACGAGGACTTCCGCGCCGACCGGCAGCCCGAGTTCACCCAGCTCGACATCGAGATGTCCTTCGTCACCGAGGACGACGTGATCGACCTCGGTGAGGCGATCGTCTCGACGCTCTGGAAGGACCTGGCCGGGCACGAGATCCCCGGGCCGATCCCGCGGATCACCTGGCACGACGCGATGGCCCGGTACGGCTCCGACAAGCCGGACCTGCGCTACGGCGTCGAGCTGACCGAGCTGACCGACTACCTGCGCGGCACCGGGTTCCGGGTCTTCGCCGGGGCGATCGACGCGGGCGGCTACGTCGGCGCGGTGGTGATGCCCGGCGGCGCGGCGCAGAGCCGCAAGGAGCTGGACGGCTGGCAGGACTGGGCGAAGGCGCGTGGCGCGCGCGGCCTGGCGTACGTGGTGTTGGACGCCGAGACCGGCGAGGCGCGCGGGCCGGTGGCCAAGAACCTCTCCGCCGAGCACCTGGGCGGGCTGGCCGACGCGGTCGGCGCCAAGCCGGGCGACGCGGTCTTCTTCGCCGCCAGCGCCACCACGCGGGAGGCACAGGAGCTGCTCGGCGCCGCCCGCGTCGAGATCGCCAAGCGGTCCGGCCTGATCGACGAGAGCGCCTGGGCGTTCTGCTGGGTGGTCGACGCGCCCATGTTCGAGCGCACCGACGACGGCGGCTGGACGGCCGTGCACCACCCGTTCACCTCGCCGAACGCCGAGTGGGTCGACCGGTTCGAGGAGGCCCCGGACCGGGCCCTGGCGTACGCGTACGACATCGTCTGCAACGGCAACGAGATCGGCGGCGGGTCGATCCGTATCCACCGGGGTGACGTGCAGAAGCGGGTCTTCGACCTGCTCGGCATCACGCCCGAGGAGGCGCAGGACAAGTTCGGCTTCCTGCTGGAGGCGTTCAAGTACGGCGCTCCGCCGCACGGCGGCATCGCCTTCGGCTGGGACCGGGTCTGCATGCTGCTCGCCGGCGCCGACTCGATCCGCGAGGTCATCGCGTTCCCGAAGACCCGCGGCGGGTTCGACCCGCTGACCAGCGCCCCCACCCCGATCACCGCCCAGCAGCGCGCCGAGGCCGGCATCGACGCCAAGCCCAAGCCCCCCGCGACGGCCCACACCGGAACGGCCGGCCCGGCCGCCCCGGTAGCCGACCCGGTGTGACCCCCCTCCCGCTTGGTTGATCAAGAGGTTTGCGTCATCATCGCCCCGCGAGATGACGCAAACCTCTTGATCAACGGTGGGGGAGTGGGCCGCGGTGCGAGTGCTTGTTGTCGGGGGCAGTGGGTTTCTCGGGCGTGCGGTCTGCCGGCGGGGTGTTGACGCCGGGTTGTCGGTGGTGGGGACCTTCCACGCCGGTGACATCGCGGTGCCGGGTGTGCACGCGCGGCGGCTGGACGTGACCGACCGGGCCGCCGTGCGCGCGCTGGTCGCCGAGGTGCGGCCGGACGCCGTGGTCGGGACCCCTTATCGGTACGACGACTGGGCGGTCACCGCCGACGGGGCCGCCCACGTGGCGGTCGCCGCCGCCGAGGCGGGTGCCCGCCTGGTGCACGTGTCGAGTGACGCGCTGCACGCCGGCCGTCCCACGCCGTACGCCGACGACGACCCACCTACTCCGGTGCACGCGTACGGGGCCGCGAAGGCCGCGGCCGAGACCACTGTGCGGGCGGTCGACCCCGGCGCGGCAGTGGTGCGTACCTCGCTGATCCTGGGGGAGGGCAGCAAGCAGATCCAGCTCTGCCGGGACGCGCTCGCCGGCCGGGCCGTCCTGTTCAGCGACGAACTGCGCTGCCCGATCGACGTCACCGACCTGGCCGACGCCGTGCTGGAGCTGGTCGCCTCCCCGTACGCCGGTCTGCTCAACGTCGCCGGCCCGGACGCCGTGAGCCGCGCCGAGCTGGGCCTGCTGGTCGCGGCGCGGTTCGGGCTGGACGCGGCCGGGCTCACGACCACCACCGGCGCCGCCGTCGGCCTGTCCCGCCCCCTCGACGTACGCCTCGACAGCTCTCGCGCCGCCGGTCTGCTGCGGACGCGACTGCGCGGGGTACACGAACTCCTGGCTCACTGAGCACCCTTGCACACTTCTTATGCATAACTGTTGTGCACAAGAAGTGTGCAGAGATAGTGTGCAGTCATGGAAAGCCCTTCACCCGGCAGGCCGGTCGAGCAGCGCCGGGTCCATCTGGACAGCCGACAGGTCCGCGCGCTCGCCCACCCACTGCGGATGCGGCTACTCGGCTCGCTGCGGGTCGACGGCCCGGCGACCGCGACCGCGCTTGCCGAGAAGCTGAGCACCAACACCGGCGCCACGAGTTACCACCTGCGCCAGCTCGCCGACGTCGGGCTGGTGACCGAGGACCCCGACCGGGGCACCGGCCGGCAGCGATGGTGGCAGGCCGCTCACGACATCAGCGACTTCGAGCCCACCGACTTCGACGACGACCCGGACGCCCGGGCCGCCGTGCAGTGGATCCAGGCCGAACAGGTGCGGGTGATGGCCGACCTGGCCGAGCGGTGGCTGGCCGTCGAGCACCGCCACCCCCGGACCTGGCGCGACGCGGCCGGCATGAGTGACCTGGTGCTGCCGCTCGACCCGACCCGACTGCGGGCCCTCAACGCCGAGCTGTGGGCGGTGTTGATGCGCTACCGCGACGAGCCTGTCGCCGACAACGACGACGTCAAGCCGGTGCACCTGTTCCTGGCCGGCTTCCCCCGGCTGGACGAGCGCTGGTGAGCGCGAGGAGTGAGCCGGTTTTGCGAGCCCCGCAGTCGCGAACGAAGGGTGGCGTCGTGAGCGCGAGGAGTGAGCCCGTTTTGCGAGCCCCGCAG
Organism: Micromonospora sp. NPDC005215; assembly: GCF_040607915.1. Classification (NCBI taxonomy): domain Bacteria; kingdom Bacillati; phylum Actinomycetota; class Actinomycetes; order Micromonosporales; family Micromonosporaceae; genus Micromonospora; species Micromonospora sp. NPDC005215. The sequence continues at coordinate 22,679 of NZ_JBEXHQ010000018.1, forward strand.
TCGCGAACTGAGGTGGCGTCGTGAGCGCGCTGACCGTACGCCAGGTCCGGCGTCGCTACCTCACGCTCTACGGCCTGCGCTGGCTACCCACGGGTCTGATGATCCCGGTGCTGATCCTGCTGATGCAGGAACGCGGCCTGTCGCTGCCGCAGATCGGCCTGGTGGGCACGGCGCAGGGCCTGCTGGTGCTGGCGCTGGAGTTGCCCACCGGCGGGCTCGCCGACGCCCTCGGCCGCCGGCCGGTGCTGCTCGCCGCCGGAGCGATCAACCTCGCCTCGCTGGCCCTGTTCGCGGTGGCTGACTCGTTCGCGCTGTTCTTCGTGGTCTGGGCCCTGCAGGGGATCTACCGGGCGTTGGACAGTGGCCCGCTGGAGTCCTGGTACGTCGACGCCACAGTGGCCGCCGACCCGAATGCCGAATACGAGCGGGGCCTCGGTTACGCCGGCACCGTCATCGGCGGTGCCATCGGCGGAGGCGCTCTGCTCAGCGGCGGTCTCATCGCGCTCGGCCCGATCGGGCCGGTCACCGCGCTCACCGTGCCCGTGCTGGCCGCGATCGTCGCGCAGGCGGTCGCCCTGATCGCGCTGGTCGTGCTGCTGGTCGAGCAGCGTTCGGCCACCGGTTTCGCGGCGGTGCGGGCCTCGGTGGCCCAGGCGCCCCGCATGATCGGCGAGGCGGTCGGGCTGCTGCGTCGCTCCCGGGTGCTGCTGGCCCTGGTGGCGGTGGAGCTGTTCTGGGGCTTCGGCATGGTCACCTTCGAGTCGCTGCTGCCGGTCCGGCTCGCCGAGGTGATCGGCGACCCGGAACGGGCTGCGGCGCTGCTCGGGCCGGCCAACTCGGCCGCCTGGCTCGCCTCGGCTGCCGGCGCGGCGCTGACCCCGCTGCTGCTGCGCTGGTTCGGTGCGGCACCGGGCGCGGCCCTGCTGCGCATCCTGCAGGGGGTGACGGTGGTCGGGATGGGGTTGTTCGCCGGGCCGGTCGGGGTGCTGGTGGCCTACCTGGCCTGCTACGCCGTGCACGGCGCGTCCAACCCGTTGCACAGTGGCCTGCTGCACCGGCAGGTCGACGGCCCGTACCGGACCAGCGTGCTCTCGCTGAACTCGATGATGGCGCAGCCGGCCGGCGCGCTCGGCGGGGTGGTCCTGACCGCGCTCGCCGCCGCCACCAGCATCGGCACCGCGATGGTGGTCGGCGCGGTGGTGCTCGCCGTCGCCGCCCCGCTCTACCTGCCCGCGTGGCTGGCCGGCCGTCGGGCCACACCCGCCGTCGAGCCGACCGCGGTCCCGGTGTCCGCCACCAACCGGTGACTCCATGCGTAGCGGGGTCCCGCCTTCGATCAGGCGAGGCGGATCGAGCTGAGCGAGAGGGTGTTGGTGAAGCCGAGTCGGCGGTAGAGCCGCGCCGCACCGACGTTGTGCGTGTAGACGCCGAGCGCCACGGTGTCGTGGCGCGCCAGCAGCGCCCGGGTCATCCCGGCGGTCAGGGACGCGCCCAGCCCCCGACCCCGGTGGTCGGGGGCCACGGTCAGGCCGGCGACGAAACCGAGTTCGCCCTGGCTGCGATCCGCGCCGCACGCCACCAACCGGTCGCCGGCCCGGATGCCGTACCAGTCGACCACCCGCGGGTCGCCCGGGCGGGAGGTGGTGCTGGGGAACGCCTCGTCGACAAGTGCCTCCAGCGCCGGGCGGTCGGCGTCGCTGAGGCGTACGACCGGCTGCTCGTCTGGTTGCACAGGCGGTGGCGCGTCGGTCCAGTGGAAGTCCCAGTCGTTGTGCTCGGCCACCGCCAGCCGGTCGGTCAGCAGACCGCGATCGTGTCGGGGCAGGTGTAGTCGCTGCCCCGGGCGCAGCCTTCCGCTGTCGGTGAGCGCGACACAGATGTCGAGGGCCGGCCCGGCCGGGCCGATCGCAGCGCCGGCCGGCCCGTGCTCCGGTGGCACCAACCACAGCACGGCGCCGTCGCGTCGGTATCCCACTGCCGGCATGGCCGGCCCGAGTGCGTGTCGGGCGAACGGGTGGTGGCCGACGGCACCCAGGATGGCGGCCCGGCCCTGGAGCACCTGGTCGTCGATGATCATGCTCTCCAGCCTAGGAGCCGGAGGTGGAACGTCCGCGCCGGGTCGTCGCGACGTGGCCGCATCCACCGTGGAGATTGACGAGTCGACCGATTGGGTACATCACGCGCCGACCTACTGGGAACCCCCACCGGAGGACCGACATGCTCGCCATTCTCGCCGCCATCGTCTTTGGCTTCGCTCTGCTGCTCGATCTGCTCGACACCGACTTCGGAGCGCCCGACCTCTTCAACTGGAACACCCTCGTACTCATCGGGCTGCTCCTGCTCTCGCTCTACCTGGCCGGCGTGGGCAGCGGCCCGCGCAGCGGCGGCGGCGGTGGCGGCGGCCGTTGGTACCGGGGCCGTCGCCCCGGTCGTGGCTGACCGGAACCGATCACCGGTGGCGGGCCCACGGCGCGATTCCGGCGTCGTGGGCCCGGCCCGGTACTGTCTTCGTGATGGAGTCCGACGCCCTCTTCTCCCTCGGTGAACCCGCCGGGTCGCGCAGCGCGCCCGACGGTCCCGCCGGTGTCGACGGCTTCACCGCGGTGGCCGACGATTCGCCCCTGCCCGTCCGGATGCGTCCGGTGACCCTCGACGAGTTGGTCGGGCAGGACCACCTGCTCGCACCCGGTGCTCCGCTGCGGCAGCTGGTCTCCGGCGGCGCTCCGATATCGGTGATCCTCTGGGGTCCCCCGGGCAGCGGCAAGACCACCATCGCGCACCTGGTGGCCGGGGCGACCGATCGTCGCTTCGTCGCCATGTCGGCGCTCTCCGCCGGCGTCAAGGACGTCCGGGCGGTGATCGAGTCGGCCCGCCGCCAGCGCCGGGCGGGCGGCGGGCCGACCGTGCTCTTCATCGACGAGGTGCACCGGTTCAGCAAGACCCAACAGGATTCGCTGCTCGCCGCGGTCGAGGACCGTACTGTCACCTTGCTGGCGGCGACCACCGAGAATCCGTACTTCTCGATCATTTCGCCGCTGCTGTCGCGGTGCGTGCTGCTCACCCTGCAACCGTTGGACGACGAGGCGGTGCGGGGTCTGCTCCGCCGCGCGGTCGTCGACAAGCGCGGCCTGGACGGCGTCCTCACCCTGACCGCCGAGGCCGAGGACCACCTGGTCCGGCTGGCCGCCGGTGACGTCCGTAAGGCACTCACCGCACTGGAGGCGGCGGCGGCCTCCGCCACGGCGCTCGGCGGCGGGCGGATCGACCTCGCCACGGCCGAGCAGGCCGTCGACGTCGCGGCGGTGCGCTACGACCGGGACGGCGACGCCCACTACGACGTGGTCAGCGCCTTCATCAAGAGCATGCGCGGCTCGGACGTGGACGCCGCGGTGCACTGGCTGGCCCGCATGCTGGTCGCCGGCGAGGACGCCCGGTTCATCGCGCGCCGCCTGGTCATCTTCGCCAGCGAGGACGTGGGCATGGCCGACCCCGGCGCCCTGAGCGTCGCCACCGCCGCCGCCCACGCCGTCGAGTACGTGGGGCTGCCCGAAGCGCAGCTCAACCTTGCCCAGGCGGTGATCCACCTGGCCACCGCCCCCAAGTCCAACTCGGCCACCACCGCCATCGGTGCCGCGATCACCGACGTCCGGGCCGGCCGGGGTGGCCCGGTGCCGCGCGGGCTGCGCGACGCGCACTACGCCGGCGCCCGCGGGCTGGGCCACGGGACCGGCTACCGCTACCCGCACGACGACCAGCGCGGTGTGGTCACCCAGCAGTACGTCCCGGACGACCTGGTGGGCACCGACTACTACCAGCCCAGCCCGCACGGCGCGGAACGGTCGGTGGCCAGCCGGCTGCCGGTGCTGCGCCGGATCGTGCGTGGTCTGCCGGCCCCGGCCGCCCGTCCGGACACCCCGACGGCCGAGCCGCCGGTAACGACGCAGCCCGCGTCCGCGCTTCCTGGTGAGAACGGTCGCCCGGCGACGGGCACGGGCACGCCCGGCACGACGCAGCACAGCGGCGCTGACGCCGCAGGAGAGGGTCAACAGTGAGATCGCGTGGTGGGGACCGCCCGGACGAGGGCCCGGACGAGCGGCGCGATCCCCGCGCCAAGACGCGCCGGTGGGGCCGGGGCCGGGCGGCCGAGGCCGAGCCGGAGGAGCCCGTCGCCGGCGAGGAGCTCGGCTGGATCGACGACCTTCGTTCGGCCAAGCAGCAACGCGGTGAACTGGGTCCGGACGGCGCACCGGCGGCGCCCAACCGCCCCCCCGCGGGTCCGCCGGTTGAGCCCGCCGGGCCGCGCAGGAATGCGCCGGCTGAGCCCGCCGGGCCGCGCAGGGGTGCGCCGGTAGAGCCCGCCGGGCCGCGCACGGGTCCGCCGGTGGAGGCGGCCGGTGCGCGTGGGCCGGTGCCGCCGGAGGCCGCGGTGCCGCCCGCCCCGCGCCCGAGCGGCCCGGGTGCTGCTGCCGCCGCCCGTCGACCGACCGACAGCCCCTGGCCGGGAAACCCGCCGCCAGCGGGCCGCCGCCCGGACGACCGGCCACCGGCCGCTGGTCCCGGCCAGGGCCAGCCCGCGCGTCGCGGCGTGCAGCCGGCGCCCGGCGCCCGCGCCGCCGTACCGCCGGCGCCCCCCGCCGCCCGCCCGGTTGGCGGCGACCCGGCCAGCCCGCCGGCGCCGCGCGCCACGACCGACGCGCCCGGCGGCCCGACCCGGCCCCGCCCGGCAACGGCTCCGCCCGGCCCACCCGTGGGCCCACCGACCTCGGGCGCCCCGACCGGTCGCCGCCCGGACGCCGCCGTTCCGCCGGGACGCCGACCGGACGCCGCCGCGGCCGGGGGTCACCCGGACGCGATGCCGCCACTGCGCCGTCCGGACGCCGGCCCACCGGTCCGCCGACCTGGCCCGGCATCCGCCGAGCCCGGTCACGCACTACCGCCGGCCGAGGGAATGCCCGCCGGTCGACGCGGCGGAGCGGCACCCGATCCGGCACGGGCCGCCGGACCATCCGCCGCCTCCGGCCCGGCACGCCTGGACGGCGCTCCGGCCGACCCCGCGCCACCGGCCGGGGACGGCCTGCGGCCCGACCCCGCCATCGACAGTGACCCGCGTACCGCGCGGCGTCGCCCCGGCCCGGTCGACCCGGGGGCCCCAGAGCCCACCGACCGTCGCTCCGCCGAACGCTCCCGTCCGGCCGCCGGTCGCCGCCGTGCCGCCGAACCCGACGAGTCCGCGGTGCCCCGCACGGGCAACGCCCCGCCGGTGCCCCAGGCCACCGGCGCGCACAGCGGTGCCACGCCCACCATCGGGCCGGCCGACGGCACCGGTCGCCGCCGCGCCGTCTCGGCCGAGCCGGAGCGACGTACGCCGGCCGGCGGCGAACCCCGGGCGGACCGCCCCGAACGGCCCGCCGACTGGCTGCGCCAGGCCGGCCGCCTGCCGCACACCGACTCCGGCCTGCCCGTGGTCAACCGACGCGGCGGCACCCCGCCGGCCACGGGTCGCCGTCCCGCACCGGCCGGCGGTGCGGGTGACCTCGCCGACCACGCGTCCGGTCGCCTCGGCGTGCCCGACCCGGCCGCTGAGCGCACCGCCGCCCGCCGGCCCGCCGGCCCTCCGGCCGACCCCGGTGCGGACGTACCGACCGGTCGTCGTGCCGTGCGACCCGACGCGCCGGGAACCACCGGAGAGCAGGCTCTGCCCCCTGCGCCGCCGTCCGGCGACCGTCCCCCCCGGGGCCGGCGCGCTGCGGCGCCCGTCGCGGACCCCACCGGCGGGCGGGCCCGTCCGGTGGGCCCGCCCGGCCCGGACGGGACGCCCACGCCGGACCAGTCCGGCCGACGACGGCCGCCGGCCGAGCCCGGACCGGACGGCCCGGGGCGACCCGGACCGGCGAACGACCGTGGCGACGACCGGTACGCCGGTGGACGACCCGCGCCCGGCGCCGGTCCCGCCGCGCCGGCGCGCGGCGCCGCCCGCTCCGCCCCGCCCGGCCGGGCGCGACCCGTCCCGGGTGGCGCACCGGCCCAGGGCGGCGGGCGCCGGGGCGCCGACGCCCCGCCCCACCCCGCTCCGGGCGCCGATGCGGCCCCCCGGCCGGACGGTCCGGCGCGGGCCGCCGTTCCACCGGGTGGAGACGGCCCGGTTCGGGCCGCCGCCGCATCGGGTGTGGACGGCCCGCCAAGGACGCGTCCGGATGGTCCGGCGCGGGCCGCCGTCCGCCCACCCAAGGGTGCGCAACCGCCCCTCGCCGACGATCGGGCGCACGGTGAGCCGGGTGCCGGTCCCGGCTCCCCGGCGCGTGGTGGCGCCCCGACCGGCCGACCCGTGCCCGCCGACCGTGCCGCAGGGCGTGCCCTGCCGCCGCACCGGGAGCCCGGCCGCGCCGACCCGAGCGGCGTCGCCCCGGTGCCACCGCCCGGCCGCTCCGGCGAGCCCGTCGGGGTGGCCCGTGTCGCCGCCGCCGTGCCGCCCCCGGTCGACCGGCCGGCAGCCGAGCCCGCCGGCGGGCCCGCGCTGCGCTCGGCCAACCAGGACACGCCCGACGACGATGCCGCGCCGGGTGCCCGATCCGAGTTGCGCCGGCAGCTGCGGGAACGCCGTCGCCTCCGGGCGGCGGTGCTGGTGCTGGTCAGCGTCGTGCTGCTCGGTGCGGTGCCGCTCTTCTTCGGCATCCGGACGCTGAGCCGTGACCCGGTCTTCGACAACCTGGATCAGCTCAACGTGCCCGGCTGGGCCGCCGCCAAGACCGTCGACGACGTCAGCGGCAGCCGGTGGTGTCTGCTCGACTGCCGGCTGCGGGAGCGCACCGTCACCTCGGAGAAGTCGCCGCAGGACACGGCGCAGGTCTACGAGGACGCGCTGCGCCAGGACGGCTGGCGGCCGTGGAAGGTGAGTCGCTGTCCGGAGCAGAAGACGAAGGGCAGCTACACCTGCTGGCGCCGCGACGAGTTGACCCTCGACCTGTGGGTACGCGAGCCGACCTGCGTGCCGCCGCCGGTCGACGGTGAGCCGGCCGTCGTGCCGTCTGGCGACCCGTCGGCCGCTGCGACGGAGTGCACCGGCTCGTTGGTGTCGGTGAAGGTACGCAACGCGATCGACGATGAGCGGACCAGGCCGCAACCGACCACCGACCCGTCACTGACCGGAGAGGACCCGTTCCCAACGGTCAGCGGGGATCCGCTGGGTGAGCTGACACCCTCACCGTCGTGAGCCGGTCTCCATCACGGACGGTAGGGTCTGGTGCTGGCGGGCTCGCCCGCTACCGCTGACCGCCGACGGCTCGGCGGCCGGTACGGGTGCCATGGTTGTGCGTTCCGGGGACGTCGGGTCCTGCGGAACTCTGCTTGAGGAGGACAGGCGTGGGCGACATTGGAGCGATCGCGGCGCTGATCGCGGCTAGCGCGTTCGCGGTGCTGGTGCTCATCCTGACGCTGCCCATCCTGCGGCTGCGGCACACGGTGGACGCCACCACCCGCATGATCAACGACCTCAACGATCGGACCGCACCGCTGCTCGGTGACGTGAACACCACTGTGAAGAACGTCAACACCGCGCTGGAGCAGGTGCAGACCTCGCTCGACGGCGTGAACCTCCAGCTGGCGAAGGTCGACACCATGACCAGCCACGCGCAGAACGTCACCGCCAACGTCGCCAACCTGGCCACCGTGGTCTCGGCCGCGGCCGCGAACCCGTTGGTGAAGGTGGCCGCGTTCGGTTACGGCGTGCGCAAGGCCGCCGCCGGCCGCCGGCACGCCGAGACCGAGCGTGAGGTACGCGACACCATCAAGCAGCAGCGACGGGCCGCGCGACGCGGCAACAGCTGACCGGCCGCGCACCAGGAGGTAGCGAGACATGAGGCGCTTGTTCTGGCTCGGTATCGGGGTGGCCGTCGGTGTGATCGTGGTCCGTAAGGCGACCCGGACCGCCCAGGCGTACACGCCGGCGGGTATCGCCAGCACGGTGACGCAATCCGCTGGCGGGCTCGTCGAGTCGTTGCGTAGCTTCGTGGAGGACGTCCGGCTCGGGATGGCCGAGCGCGAGCAGGAGATCCACCAGGCGTTCGCCCAGGGCGAGGCGTTCGACGATCAATTCGCCGACCTGCGGGAAGACCCGCGCATCGGTGATCGAGACATCTTTCCGGAGGAACACCAGCGATGAAGACGGCGGAGATCAAGCGGCGGTATCTCGCCCATTTCGCGGCGAATGGCCACACCGTGGTGCCGTCCGCTCCGCTGCCCGCCATCAGCGACCCGAACCTGCTGTTCGTCAACGCCGGCATGGTGCAGTTCGTGCCGTACTTCCTCGGTCAGCAGACTCCCGCGTACCAGCGGGCGGTCAGCGTGCAGAAGTGCATCCGCACGCCGGACATCGACGAGGTCGGCAAGACCAGCCGGCACGGCACGTTCTTCCAGATGAACGGCAACTTCTCCTTCGGTGACTACTTCAAGGCCGGCGCGATCCCGCTGGCCTGGGAGTTGTCCACGAAGCCGATCGCCGAGGGTGGTTACGGGCTGGATCCCGAGCGGATCTGGCCGACGATCTACCTCGACGACGACGAGGCGTACGAGATTTGGCGGTCGGTGGGTGTGCCGGCCGACCGGATCGTCCGCCGGGGCAAGGCGGACAACTTCTGGTCGATGGGCATTCCCGGGCCGTGCGGTCCGTCGTCCGAGCTGTTCTACGACCGGGGCCCGGAGTACGGCCGCGAGGGCGGCCCGGCGGTCGACGAGGACCGGTACATGGAGTACTGGAATCTCGTCTTCATGCAGTTCGAGCGGGGTCCGGGCACCACCAAGGAGGACTACCCGATCCTGGGTGACCTGCCGGCGAAGAACATCGACACCGGCATGGGCCTGGAGCGGATGGCCTCGATCCTGCAGGGCGTCGACAACCTGTACGAGATCGACGAGGTGCGGCCGATCCTGGCGCGGGCGGCGGAGCTGACCGGTAAGCGCTACGGCGCGCACTCCGGCCACGTGGCGAGTGAGTCGCACCCGGACGACATCCGGCTGCGGGTGATCGCCGATCACGTCCGGACGGCGCTGATGCTGATCGGCGACGGCGTGACGCCGAGCAACGAGGGTCGCGGCTACGTGCTGCGCCGGATCATGCGCCGGGCGATCCGGTCGATCCGGCTGCTCGGCTGGCAGGATCGGGCGCTGCCGGAGTTGCTGCCGGTGGCGCGGGACTGCATGGCGCCGTCGTACCCGGAGCTGGCGACCGACTTCGACCGGATCGCGGACTACGCGTACGCGGAGGAGGAGGCGTTCCTGTCCACCCTGCGTGCCGGCACCACGATCCTGGACACCGCGATCGCCGAGACCCGCACCGCTGGTGGTGCCGCGCTGTCCGGGGCGAAGGCGTTCCAGTTGCACGACACGTACGGCTTCCCGATCGACCTGACCCTGGAGATCGCCGCGGAGCAGGGGCTCACTGTCGACGACGACGGCTTCCGCCGGCTGATGGCCGACCAGCGGACCCGGGCGAAGGCGGACGCGCAGGCCCGCAAGACCGGGCACACCGACCTGTCGGCGTACCGGTCGGTGCTCGACGCGGGTGGCCCGGTGACGTTCACCGGGTACAGCGAGGTGGCCCGCGAGTCGACGGTGCGGGCGCTGCTCGGCGCCGACGGCCCGCGGCAGGCGGCGACCGAGGGCGACACCATCGAGTTGGTGCTCGACACCACCCCGTTCTACGCCGAGGGGGGTGGCCAGCAGCCCGACCAGGGCATGATCACCGTGGGCGGCGGGCAGGTCGAGGTCCTCGACGTGCAGCAGCCGGTGCCGGGTCTGATCGTGCACCGGGCCCGGGTGATCCGGGGTGAGGTACGCGCCGGTGAGGCCGGTTACGCCGAGATCGACACCACTCGGCGGCGGGCGATCTCCCGGTCGCACACCGCTACCCACCTGGTGCACCAGACCATGCGGAACTTCCTCGGTGAGTCGGCCACGCAGGCGGGTTCGCTGAACGCGCCCGGCCGGCTCCGGTTCGACTTCAACACGCCGACCGGGGTGTCGCCGACCGTCCTGCGGGACGTGGAGCAGCAGGTCAACGAGGTGCTGCTTGCCGACCTGGAGGTGCACGCCTTCATCACCTCGCTGGACGAGGCGCGGCGGATCGGCGCGATGGCGCTCTTCGGCGAGAAGTACGGCGAGGAGGTGCGGGTCGTCGAGGTGGGCGACTACGCCCGGGAGCTGTGCGGCGGCACCCACGTGGCCCGCTCGGCCCAGCTCGGCCTCGTGAAGATCCTCTCCGAGTCGTCGATCGGTTCCGGCGTCCGCCGGGTCGAGGCGCTGGTTGGCATGGACGCCTTCGGCTACCTGGCCAAGGAGCACCTGCTGGTCTCCCGGCTGGCCGAGCTGTACCGGGTGCCCAACGATCAGGTCGCTGACCGGGTGGAGCAGACCGTCACCCAGCTCCGGGACGCGGAGAAGGAGTTGGAGAAGCTGCGCGCCCAACTGGTGCTGGGCGGGGCGTCGGCGCTCGCGGCGCAGGCCAGGGAGGTGCGCGGGGTCGCGTACGTGGGCACCGAGGCGCCGGAGGGCGCGGCCGGCAACGACGTGCGGACCCTGGCCCAGGAGATTCGGGGCAAGATCGACGCGGCGCGGCCGGCGGTGGTCGCTGTGGCGGCCCGGTCGAACGGCAAGGCGTCCCTGGTGGTGGCGGTCAACGCGGCCGCGCGCAGTCGGGGCCTGGCCGCGTCGGATCTGGTGAAGGCGGCGTTCTCCGGGCGCGGCGGCGGCAGCCCCGACCTGGCCCAGGGCGGCGGTCTGCCCGCGGCCGAGGCGCCGAACCTGCTGCTCACCGTCGAGAAGGCGATCACTGAGGCGTGACACATCATCACTGTCAGCCAGGGCGGACCATGTGGTCCGCCCTGGTTCGTACCCGGCCGCTGGTGACCGTCGGTGGCTGAGCTGACGCGCGGCGTGCGGATCGGCGTGGATGTCGGTCAGGTGCGGGTGGGGGTTTCCCGCTCGGACCCGGACGGGATCCTGGCTACGCCGCTGGTCACCCTGGCTCGGGATCTCACGGCGGCGCCGGACGCGGTGCCGAGCGATCTCGCCGAGCTGGCCGCGCTGGTGGCCGAGCACGAGGCCGTGGGGGTTGTCGTCGGCCTTCCGGTCAATCTCGCCGGTAAGCACGGCCCGGCGGCTGTCCACGTGAAGGCGTACGCTGACCGACTGGTCGATGTGATAGCGCCCGTCCCGGTAACGCTCACTGACGAGAGGATGTCGACGGTGGTCGCCTCTCGTAGGCTTGCCGAGCGTGGCGTCCGAGGTAAACGTCAACGTGCGGTTGTCGATCAGGCGGCCGCAGTGGAGATCCTGCAGAGCTGGCTGGACGCGCAGCGGAGGCGGACGTAAATGATCGACGATCTGGACCTTGGGTTCGACGAGGCGGAGCGGGGGGAGAAGGGCCGGCACCGGCGCAGCTTCCGCAAGCGCAACGGCGGGTCCGGCGGCGGCCGGGGCAAGACGTTCCTGGCTCTGCTGATGGCCCTGGTCCTGTTGGGCGTGATCGGCGGCGGTGCGTTCTACGGCTTCGACCGCATCCAGAGCTACTTCGTCACCCCCGACTACGACGGCGCCGGATCCGGCGAGGTCACCGTCGAGATCAAGAACGGTGCGCTGCTTGCCGACATGGCCGACGCCCTCGTCGCGGCCGACGTGGTGAAGAGCCAGAAGGCGTTCATCGAGGCGGCCGATGCCAACTCGCGCAGCAAGAACATCCAGCCGGGCACGTACAAGCTGCGCAAGCAGATGAGCGGCGAGAACGCCGTCACCGCGATGCTCGACCTGAAGAACAAGATCGTCAACGGTTTGACGATCCCCGAGGGTCGCACCAGCATGAACATCTACAAGCTGCTCTCCGAGAAGACCAAGATCCCGGTGAAGGATTTCCAGACCGCCGCGAAGGACCCGGAGGCGCTCGGTGTTCCGGACTGGTGGTTCACCCGCGAGGACGGCAAGAAGGTCGTCAAGTCCGTCGAGGGCTTCCTCTACCCGGACACGTACGAGATCCCGCCGAAGGCCACCGCGCAGAGCATCCTCAAGCTGATGGTGAACCGCTTCCTCTCGGTGACCGGAGAGATGAAGTTCGCCGACACGGTGCAGAAGGAACGGCAGGGCATCAGCCCGTACGAGGCGTTGATCGTGGCCTCGCTGGCGCAGGCCGAGGCGGGCAACAAGGACGACCTGGGCAAGGTCGCCCGGGTGGCCTACAACCGGGCGTACGGCGAGTTCCCCTGCAACTGCCTGGAGATGGACGTCACTGTCAACTACTACCTGGAGTCGATCGGCCGCCCGACCAAGTCGTCCAAGCAGATGACCGAGGCCGAGTTGAACGACTCGAAGAACCCGTACAACCGCAAGCTGCGGGGCATGATCCCCACCCCGATCAACAACCCCGGCAAGGAGGCCCTGGAAGGGGCGATGGACCCGCCGCCGGGCAAGTGGCTCTTCTTCGTGGCCGTCGACAAGCAGGGTCACTCGGATTTTGCCGAGACTCCCGAGCAGCACGAACGCAACAAGGACAAGGCCCGGGAGGCCGGCATCATCGACTGACGGCATCCGGTCCGACAGACGCGGGAGGCAGGGCAGTGACGACAACCGGCGGTGCTCGTGTCGACCCGTAGGGCCGCGGTGCTCGGCAAGCCGATCGCACACTCGCTCTCCCCGGTGATCCACAACGCCGGGTACGCCGCGGCCGGGTTGACCGGGTGGTCGTACACCCGGATCGAGTGCGCGGCCGCGGAGCTGCCGGATCTGGTCGCCGGCCTGGGGCCCGAGTGGGCCGGTCTGTCGGTGACCATGCCGGGCAAGGAGGCGGCGCTCGCCGTTGCCGACGCCGCCTCGCCGGTCGCCGTCGCCGTCGGTGCGGCAAACACGTTGGTACGCCGTCCCGACGGCTCCTGGTACGCGGACAACACCGACGTCGCCGGCATGGTGCGGGTGCTCACCGACGCCGGAGTGGTTGCCGGTGCAACAGTGACGGTGCTCGGCGCCGGTGGCACGGCCCGCGCCGCGCTGGCCGCCGCCGCGCGGTTGGCCTGCTCCTCGGTCACTGTGGTGGCCCGTCGGGCGGCGGCGGTCGACGAGCTACGGCCGGTGGCGGACGCGCTGGGTGTCGTGCTGATCCGCGCCGACTGGGCCGCCGCGCGCCACCACCTCGCTGCCGCTGACGTGGCTGTCTCCACAGTGCCGAAGGGGGTCGCCGACCCGTTGGCCGGCGCGCTGGCCTGGCGGCCGGGGGCGGTGTTCTTCGACGCGCTCTACGACCCGTGGCCCACGCCGCTGGCTGCCTCCGCCGTCGCGGCCGGCGTGCGGGTGGTGTCCGGTCTGGACCTGCTGCTGGCCCAGGCGGTGGGGCAGTTCGAGCAGTTCACCGGCGTGGCCGCGCCGCAGGCAGCGATGGCCGCCGCGTTGGCTGCGGCGCGAGCCAGCTGACAGTTGGACAAGTTCGTCAACTGTGGGATGCGGGTGCGGCCACCACGTCGAGTCCGACCCGACGGACAGTGTCGAGTATTACGGCCACCACACAGGCTTCCCTTGTCTTCCACCCAAATCGAACATATGTTCGGACGATGGCATTCACCGGGAGTCCGTACCCCCAACACGGGCCGGGATGGCTCGGCCAGGAACGCAGCCCAGGGCCTACGATCGTGCCTATGGAGACAGCGACCATCGAGCGGGCGTCCCTGGTCGCACTCCTTCGCCTGCCGCACACACGCTGGTCGGAGGCTGTTCTTGATATTCAGGAGACAGGCAGCGCCAAGGCGGTTCTCGACCGCGCGGTGGGCCACTCCGACACGCTCTTCCCGGATGCGGAGTCGACCACCGGGCTGATCAGCGCTGCCGCCGCCGAGATCGCCGGCTGGGGGGAGGGTGGAGTCGGTGTCCATGCCTTCTTCGACAGCACATACCCCACCCAGCTGCTCGGCATTCGGGAGGTGCCGCCGCTCCTGTTCAGCAGAGGTGATCTGCGGGTTCATGATCGAGCGGTGGCCGTCGTCGGCAGCCGTAGAGCCAGCAGCGAGGGTCTGCGGATCGCCCGGGCTGTCGCCACCACGCTTGCCAGCCGTGACGTGACTGTGGTGAGCGGACTCGCTGCCGGCATCGACACCGCCGCCCACTCGGCCGCACTGAAGGCCGGGGGGCGCACCGTTGCCGTCATCGGCACCGGCATTCGCCGGTACTACCCACCAGGCAACCAGCGCCTACAGGATCGCATCGCCCAGGTCGGGCTCGTAATTTCCCAGTTCTGGCCCGATGCGCCGCCCAACCGGCAGAGCTTCCCGATGCGCAACGCCGTCATGAGTGGGTACGCGGTCGCGACAGTCGTCGTGGAAGCGGGTGAAACCAGCGGAGCACGTATCCAGGCCCGGCTCGCTCTCCAGCACGGTCGTCCGGTCGTCCTCACGAGCCAGGTCATGCAGTGCGAGTGGGCCAAGGCGTTCGCCGTCAACCCGGGGGTCTATGTCGTCCACGGCACCGCGCAGCTGCTGGAAGCCGTCGACGACATCCTCAGCTACCATCCCATCGAGACCGGCCTGGAGAGCTTCCCTGACTTCGCCCTCCGCTGACCAGCGCTGGACCGTCATCAGCCGATATGTCGAAGTCCAGCGCGGCTACCTCCGCAACCCGCTGCCGGCGTACTCGTGGATCTGCCCTACCTGCCGGGGAGTGCGAAGCGAGGGCTACTCGCTCTGCCTGCGCTGCCAGTCCCACCTCGCCGGGTCCCACGGACGCCTCGCAGATCTCGTCGTACCGGTCTCTTACTCGCCACGTACCTGGCAGCACCATCACAACCTCCGGTCGTACAAGGGCGCAGCCCGGTCCGAACAGGCGCGGCGGAGCTTGCTCGCACTTCTGCTGCTCTTCCTGCGCGGCCATCTGCCCTGTGTGACGGCCCGCGTCGGGGCGTCACCAACGCATGTCATCACCGTTCCGAGCACCCGCAGTCGCGCTGGCGTGCATCCGCTGGCCGAGCTGGTAGGCGATCGGCTCGGTCTGCCCTGGATCGCCAGCGCGGTGAACCCGGATTACGGGCCGGACGACCATGACTTCCACGCCGACTGGTTCACGCCGTTCATCCGCACGTCCCGTACCCCGATCCATGCGCTGATCCTCGAGGACACCTGGACCACCGGCGCTCGGGCCCAGTCCCTGGCGCATGCGCTGAAGACCGCCGGGGCCACCACCGTCGCTGCGATCATCCTCGGGCGTCACGTGGATCCCAGCTACACCCCGGCCAAGCGGCTGCTGACCGCGATCGCCGACCCGGTCTTCGACATCGGTCGCTGCGCTGTGGAGGACTAGCGACACCGAAGCTTCCTCGATCTACTGAAAGTGGACCGGATCCCAGGCGGCCTTCTTTAGCTGACGGTTAAGACGCGCTTACGGGAAACTGTCCTTCCCGCGATGTGTGCTGGTCATGGATACGCTGCTCACCGTTACGGACGCAGACACAGGGAGTTTCCTTGACCAGGCACGGACTGCACCGCATCACCCGGTTCCGCTCCGCACCCCGGCGGAAGGCGATCGCCATCGGCGTGGTCGGCGGATCCGTGGTGGCCGGCATCGTGGCGACCATGATGCCGCTGCTGGCCAGCGACGACCTGTCGATCCGGGCGGCGGCCGACACCACAGCGACCGCGGTGTCGCAGGACGGCGACAACGCGGCCAAGGCGACGCTGGCCACCTGCGCGACGCGCTGCGACGGCAACCCGCGCGGTGGCCGCGAGGCGGTCATCGAGTTCGCGGTGACCACCGTGCCGGCCACCGCGGTCAACGTCCGGGCGACGCTGCGGGTGCACGCCTGGCAGCAGTTCGGCGCCACGGTGACGGCGCACGCCTCGCCGCTGAGCGCCCGCGAGGCGCGGCCGGCCCCGGCGCCGGCCGGTCCCGCGCTGGACAGCGTGACCGGTGTGTCAAAGGGCTTCAACGAGTGGGACATCTCCAAGCTGGTCACCGGCAACGGCACCTGGACGGTCGCCCTGGCCCAGAGCGGCCTGGAGAGCCGGATCTACTGGGCGTCGGTCGAGAACCGCAACCCGGACCTGCGTCCCAGCCTGGTGATCAGCTACGACATCGGCACCCGGCCGTCGCCGGTGACGACCACCCGGTCCGCACCGCCGCCGAGTGCGGCGCCGACCACCGCCGCGCCGAAGCCGTCGGCCACCATCGCGCCGAGCCGGACCGCGACACCGAGTCCGAGTGGCACCCTGCCGGACGGCCGGTGTGGGTCGGTGTCGGACAAGCTCGTCCCGTCCTGCGGCGCCTGGTGGGGCATGTACTCACCGGCCGGGGCGGGCGGAGGCTGGGACCACGGCAAGGCCGTCACCGACGTGGAGGCGCAGGTCGGGCGCAAGTTCGACATCGTGCACCGCTACCACGACTTCTCCAACGCCGGCAGCAACGGCGCCTTCCCGGACGTGTACGAACTGCAGCAGATGCGCGAAGGCCGGTTGATGTTCTTCGCCTGGGAGTCCCGTGACTTCTCCGCCGGCACCACCCTGAAGTGGTCGGAGATCTACAGTGGCCGGCAGGACGCGACAATCGACGCGGTCGCGGGCCGCATCCGCGCGGCTGGGGTGCCGGTGTTCATGGGCTTCGACCACGAGCCGGAGGACGAGCCGGCCAAGGGCGGCGACGCCGACTTCGTCCGCGCCTGGCGCTACGTCTACGAGCGTTTCGCCAAGGCCGGCGCGACAAACGCGGTCTGGGTCTGGACGATGATGGGCTGGTCCGGGCACTACTCCCGGTACGCCGGCCTGTACCCCGGTGACCGTTACGTCGACTGGGTGGCCTACGACCCGTACAACTTCCACGTCTGCAACGGCAGCACGGTGTGGAAGAGCCCGAGCACAACGGTGGGCGGCTTCTACGACTGGTTGGACGCCAGCGGCATCGGCGCCGGTAAGCCCCGGATGCTCGCCGAGTTCGGCACCAACTTCAACTCCGCCGACCTGGGTGCCAAGCAGCGCTGGTTCCAGGATTTCCCGGCGGCCCTGAAAGCGCACCCGAAGATCAAGGCCGCCATCTACTTCAACTCGCCGGGCATGACCAGCCGTACGGCGACCTGCGACATGACGATGAACCACGACGCGGCGGCAGTGGCCGGCTTCGCGAAGGCCGGGCAGGATCCGTACCTGCGGCAGCCCACCGGGGGGAGCCGCTGACGACCGTTTCAGCCCACTGACAGGACGCCGCGCACCGGAGGTCGGACATCCGACCATCCGGCGTTCTGTCGGCTAGCAGATTCATGCACCGCCCAATCGGCGGATTTCGTTGACCAAGCTGGACGAGGCACGCTACCCCGGGTTCTCATCCACCTTGGAGGCGCAGCGTGCCTAAACTCTCGCACTTGTGGCGTTTCGCAGGACAACGTCGGATCAGAGCGGGGACGGTCGCGTTCGCGATCCTCGCCGCGGTTCTCGGCGTACCCACCACCGCGTCGGCCGCGGTGGTGCCGGTCCCGGAGACGGCGACCCTGGTGTCGGCCAACCCCGCCGACGTGACGCCGCATGCGCGAGACGGTGAGACCCGTGCCTTCGCGCAGGTGGGCAACACGGTCTTCGTCGGCGGCAGCTTCACCCAGCTCCGGCAGACCGCCGGCTCCGCATGGGTCACCCAGCGCTACCTCTTCGCGTACGACCGGCTCACCGGCACCATGTCCACCACCTTCCTGCCGGTGCTCGACGGCGCGGTCAACACGCTCGTCGCCGGTCCCGGCGGCACGCTGATCGTCGGCGGCACCTTCAAGAACGTCAACGGGGTCTCCCGGAAGAACCTGGTCGCGCTCGACCCGGCCACCGGCGCGATCATCGACAGCTGGGTCGGGCGCTCCGACGGCGGCGCGATCCGTGACCTGGCGCTGCACGGCAACTGGCTGTACGTGGCCGGCGCGTTCAACTGGCTCAACGGCACCGCACACGTCGGTCTCGGCCGGCTCAACGCGACCACCGGCGCGATCGACCCGAGCTTCGTCGTCGACGCCACAGTGGGACGGCACGGCACCACGTCGTACGTCTGGACGCTCGACGTCGCACCGGATGGCGACACGCTCGTCGTCGGCGGCAACTTCACGCTCGTCAACGGCCTGGCGCGCAACCAGATCGCGCTTGTGGACGTCTCCGCGACGCCCACGCTGCTCGACTGGAGCACCGAGAAGTACACCTCGCCCTGCGCGTCGCCGACGACCTTCGTGCACTACGTGCAGGACGTGAAGTTCGGCGAGGACGGCAGCTGGTTCGTCGTCGGCAGCAACGGTGGCGGCGGCTGGCCGACCGCGTACTGCGACGTCCTGGTCCGCTTCGAGACCGCCGCGCGGGGCAGCGGCCTGGTCGCCACCTGGGCCGACTTCACCGGCAACGACACCATCACCTCGGTCGAGGTGGCGGACAACGTGATCTACCTGGGCGGGCACTTCCGCTGGATGAACAACCCGAACGCCAGCGACAACGCCGGTCCGGGCGCTGTCGACCGGCTCGGCATCGCCGCCGTCACCCCGGCCACCGGGATGCCGGTGAACTGGAATCCGCGCCGCAGCGGCAGCGCCTCGATGCCCTCGGGCACCAGCAGTTGGGGTTCGGCGGTGCCGGTGCTCTGGCGCGGCTCGGACGGCCTCTACTTCGGGCACAACTCCGACGGCATGGGCGAGGAGTACCACGGCCGGCTCGGTATGTTCCCGCTCGCCGGCGGGCGCACCTTCACGCCGAAGAACCCGCCCTCGGCCACCACCGGCAACCTCTACCTGAACACCGGCCCGGGCACTGTGGCGAAGGTGCCGTTCGACGGCGCCACGCTGGGCGCCGCGACCACTGTCAGCCAGCCCGCCTACACGGCGGCCGGCGCGACGTGGCGGGTGGACGACCGGATCTACTGGTCGCACACGGTGGCCGGCACGCCCACCGGCAGCCGGATCGACGTCTCGCTCTTCAACGGCGGCGCGATCGGCTCGTCGTGGGAGGCGTCCGGCTACAACGACTGGTACAACCCGGCGGTGCTGACCGGCGCCTTCTTCCTCGACGGTCGGCTCTACTACACCCGCACCGGGGCCAACAATCTCTACTACCGCTACTTCGAGATTGACGGCAACTATCTCGGCGCCACCGAGTTCGCCCTGCCGACCACGGGCGTGACCTGGTCCGCGGTGCGTGGCATGGCCTGGGTGGGCGGTCGGATCGTCTACGGTGGCACCGACGGCGCCCTGCGCAGTGCGCCGTTCGACCCGACGGCCGCGTCGAGCATGGCGGTCGATGGCACCACGGCGACCGTCATCAGCACGGCAACGCCCGAGTTGTCCTGGTCCACCCCGTCGACGTTCTTCTCCGTCCAGTAATGGTCAACCGTTCGTAACGGAGCGTCGGTAGATTGTTCACGTTGGGTCGGTGGCGGGCATCACCGCCGCCGGCCCCGTGACGTGGGGAGGTTCGTTGCTCGGCGCCGCTGGCATCCACAAGAGACGCGCGGTGCGTCTGATCTTCGCGGTCAAACGCCTGTGGTACCGGCTCCGCTACCGGCGGTTGACGCTCGGCCGGGACGTGGAGATCCGTGGCCGGATCCGGCTGCGCCGCGGCGTGCGGGTGACCATCGGTGACCGCACCCGGATCAACAAGCTGGTCCGCTTCGCGGGCCCCGGTGAGGTACGCGTCGGCGCCGACTGTCTGCTCAACGCCACCTGGATCGGCACCTGGACGTCGGTCACCGTGGGGGACCGGTGCCTCCTGTCGGATTGTGAACTGCTCGACAACGACTTCCACAACCTGCCGCCCGCGCAACGGCACGCACCGCCCGGCCCGGCCACCCGTGCCCCGATCGTCCTTGAGGACAACGTGTGGGTCGGCGCACACGCCCTGGTGTTGAAGGGCGTCCGGGTCGGCCGGGACAGCGTCGTGGGCGCGGCGGCGGTGGTCCGCACGGACGTCCCACCCGGCGTCGTGGTCGTCGGCAATCCTCAACAGACGGTGAAGAAGTTCCATGACTGATGCGACTTCCGGCTCCTGGACCACGAACGGCCCGTCCTCCGCGACCCCCGGCGCGGTGACACTGACCGACCTGCTGCGGGTGCCGATGCACCGGTTACGCCTGGTGGGCGCGGCAGCCCTGGTCGGCCTGCTCGCCGCGCTCGGTTACGTGCTGCTGGTGCCGGCGGCGCTGACCGCGAACGCCGTGGTGGCGGTCCGGCCGGTGGTGACCGACGCGTTCACCCCCAGCGGCGCGGGCGCCGACCGGGCGGTCAACATGAACGTGGAGAGCGGCATCGCCACCGGCACCGAGGTGGTGCAGCGGCTCGCCAACGCGGCCGGCGGAGACCCGCGTGACATCCGCGGCGCGCTCGAGGTCGAGGTGCCCACCGGTGGGCAGATCCTGCGCTTCTCCTACCAGGCGCGCGAGGCGCAGCGGGCGGTGCAGGGGGCCAACCTGGCCGCACAGACCTACCTGGACGTCCGACGCACCATGTACGAGCAGCAGCGTGCCGAGATGCTGCGCTCCTACGACGTCAGCATCACCAAGGTCGCCGCCCAGCAGGCCGCGCTGCAGAAGCGGGCCAGCGCCACCAAGGACCCCGCCGCCGGCAACGCGGTGGTCGCCGAGTTGGCCGGGATCAACAACCAGCTCACCCAGCTCAACTCCGCGCGCACCGAGATCGCCGCGGTCGACGTCAACCCCGGCTGGGTGACCCAGGCCGCCGAGAAGTCGCTTGTCGCCTCCGCCGGGCACCGGCCGCTCTACCTGGTCGCCGGCCTGCTCGGTGGCGCGCTGATCGGCATCGTGCTCGCCTACGCCTGGGAGTCGACCGACCGGAGGGTCCGCTCGGTCGCCGACGGCCGGGACGCCACCGGCCTGCCGCTGCTCGGCACCGTGCGCCGGCCGGCGTTCCGGGGCAGCCCCCGGGCGGTCGACGCCGACGTCCGGTACGTGGCGATGGCGGTTGCCGAGCGGGTCCGTCAGCCCGCCCGGGTGGCGCTGGTCAGCGCCCGGGAGGACGCTACCGCGCTCACCGCCGGGCTGGCGGTGGCGCTCGCCGCCGACGGTCGCGACGTCTTCGTCGCCGACGACAGCGGGCGCACCGAACGGCTGCGCGCCACGGTGCTCGCCGACCGGGGACGGCTGCCCATCGATCCGTCCCGGCCGCTGGTGCCCAAGCCCCGCCCGGCCGGCAGCCCTCCGGCCGCCGCTGCCGGAGAAGCCGCGGCCCCCCGCCGTCCCTCCCCGCATCCGGCCGCCGCCCGCCCGTCCACCGACGCGGACGCCACGTTGACGCTTCCCCGGGTGTCGTCCGCCCGCCCGGAGAACGGTCGGGTCGTCGACCCGGACGAGGTGAGCGTCGGTGTGGGCAGCGTCCGGTTCGGCACCTGGCGACAGGGCGCGGACCACGGCCTGGTGCTGTTCAACGCCCCGCCCGCGGAGTCCGACGAGCGCGGCGTCGCCGTCGCCCGGCAGGGCAGCGCGGTGGTGGTCGTGGAGCGGGACCGCACCCGGCAGAGCGACCTGCGACGCCTGGTGGAGCGGCTGCGCGCCGCCGGGGTCACCCCACTGGGCTTCGTGCTGACCCGCAACGGCCGGGCCTGAGCGTGTCGGTCACCCGCGCCCCGGCGACCGACCCGCCGTCCGGAGGCGCTCCCGCCAGCGTCGCCCCGGCGCCGCCGCCGCTGCCGCCCCGGCTGCCGCTCTGGCCCCTGTCGCTGATGTTCGGCCTGGTGCCGCTCTGGTGGCTGTTCGGTGCGTTCTACCTCGGCTGGCCGCTGCTGGGTGCGTTGCTGTTCGTGTTGCTGCTCACCCGGGGCCGGGTGCCACTGCCGCCGGCGGCCGGGATCTGGCTGCTGTTTCTCGCCATCGTGGTGGTCAGCGCCACCCAGTTGGCGTCGCCCGCCTCGCTGCTGACGTTCGCCCTGCGCCTGGCGTTCTACCTGACCGCGCTCGTGGTCGGTGTCTACGTCTACGTCGCCGCCCGGGAACGCGCGAGCCTGGTGGCGGTGCTCAACCCGCTCTGCGCGTTCTGGTTCGGGCTGGTGGCGCTCGGCTGGCTCGGGGTGCTGGTGCCCCGGCTGGCCATGACCACCCCGATGGAGGTGCTGCTGCCCGCCGGGGTGGCCCGCACCCCGTTCATCCAGGACATGGTGCACCTGACCACCGCGGAATACAGCGCCCGGTCACTCAACCCGATCTACCGGCCGGCCGCGCCGTTCGCGTACACAAACAACTACGGCAGCGCGTACGCCATGACGTTGCCCTGTGTGGTGGCCTTCGCGATGCTGCGCCGGCGGGGGGTCCTGCGCTGGGCGCTCCTCGCGTCGTTCCCGCTGTCGCTCGCTCCGGCGTTCCTCACTCTCAACCGGGCGATGTTCCTCAGCCTCGGCGCCGGGCTGGCGGTGCTCGGGGTGCGGGCCAGCCTGCGCGGCAACGTCCGGGTGGCCGCGTCCATCGTGGGGGTGGTGGTGATCGGCGCGTTGGCCACGCTGTTCATTCCGATCACCGAACTCATCAGCAACCGGGTCGATTCCAGTGACACCAACACCGACCGGCTGTCGCTCTACAGCGAGGTGATCCGCCGGGTGCAGGAGTCACCGTGGTTGGGCTACGGCGCGCCGGTGAACGTCGACACCGTGTCGGCGGACGCGCCGATCGGCACCCAGGGGCAGCTCTGGATGGTGCTGTTCAGTCACGGCGTACCAGCGCTCGTCTGTTTCCTCGCCTGGTTCGTCGCCGCCGCGGTGATCTGCGCGCGGGCGACCTCGGCGGCCGGGCAGTGGCTGTCGGTGGTGCCGGTGGTCTGCCTGGTGCAGGTGCCGTTCTACGGCATGGCGAACCAGAACCTGGCTGTCGCGTTCTTCGCTGTCGGCTTCGCGATGGCGCTTACCGAACGGGAACGGTGGACCGGGCCGACCCGGGCGGCCGGGTGGTCGCAGCCCGCCGCGCCGGGCGCGGCGGTGCCGGCATGACCGCCGCGACCCGACCGCCGACCGGCCCGGAGCGCCCGACACCGGTGCCCGCCGGTGCGGACCAGCGGGCCGCCGTCGCGGACGCGGGCTCGACCGAGACCCGACGCAGCGCGCGCAGCGGGGTGGCCGGGCTGCTCGGCGCGGCCACCAGCGGCCTGTTCGGCTTCGTGCTGGCCGTGGTGATCACCCGGGGGTACGGCACGGCCGGCGCGGGCGCGTTCTTCGCGGCGATCGGGGTGGTCACAGTGGCCACCGCGATCTGCACGCTCGGCGCGGAGACCGGCCTGATGTGGTCGCTGCCCCGGCGCAGTGCCGGTGTTCGGGGAGACGCGGCCCGGGTGCTCCCGGTGGCGCTGATCCCGCCGCTGCTGGCCGGGCTCCTGGTCGCCGGCGTCGGCGTGCTGGCCGCCGACGCGCTCGCCCCTCGGCTGCTGCGTGGCTCCGGCGCGAGCGGCCACGCGCTGCTCACTGTCACGTTCGCCGCGGTGCCGGTGGTGGTCGCGATGACTCTCCTGCTGGCCGCGTTGCGCTGCGTGCGGTCCATCCGGGCGTACGTCGGGGTGCAGTTCCTGCTGCTGCCGGTTGCCCGGCCGGTGCTGGTCGGCACCGCCGCGCTGGCCGGCGGGGGCCTGGTCGCCGGCATGACCGGCTGGTTGGTGCCGGCGGCGGTGGCGCTGCTGGTCTGCCTGACCCTCGTGGCCGGCCCGCTCGGGCTGGGCCGGGGCGCGGCGCTGCGACCCAACCGCGGCGACTGGTCGACATTCTGGCGCTTCGCGCTGCCCCGGGCCGCGTCGGCGGCCATCGACGCGGGCAGCATGTGGGTGGGTGTGCTGCTCACCTCCGTGCTGGCCGGGCCGACGGACGCCGGCGTGTTCGGCGCGGTCGGCCGGTACGTGCTGGCCGGCCAGCTCGCCATGCAGGGGTTGCGGGTGGCGGTGTCACCGCAGTTGTCCCGGCTGCTCGGGCGCGGCGAGCGGGCCGCGGCGGCGGCCGTGCACCGGCAGTTGACCATCTGGGGGCTGGTGCTGTCCTGGCCGGTGTACCTGCTGCTGGCGGTCTTCGCGTTGGCCTTCCTACAGCTGTTCGGGCCGGAGTTCACCACCGGTGTGCCGGCGATGACAGTGCTCGCGCTGGCGATGCTCGTCAACACCGGGGTGGGCAACGTGCAGAGCCTGCTGCTGATGGGTGGGCGCAGCGGGCTGCATCTGGTGGCCACCGTGGCCGGGTTGACGGTGACCGTCTCGCTGGGCCTCTGGCTGATCCCCGGGCACGGCGCCACGGGAGCGGCGGTGGCGTGGGCCGCCGGCATCGCCACCGAGAACCTCACCGCCGCCGGGTTCGCCCGGTCGGTGGTCCGGGAGCCGCTGTTCGACAGCGCGACGGTGCGTGCCGCGGCGGCCACGGCGACAGCGGTGGGTCTGGCGGCCGGCGTCGGTGTGTTGGTGGGCGGGCGTGGCCTGCCCGGCCTGGCGGTGGCGCTGGGTGTGCTGCTGGCCGGCTGCGTCGGCATGTTGACGTTGCCCCGGGTGCGCGCCGGTGTCCGGGAGACCATGAGGCAGGTCCGGGGACGGGAGAACGCGGCCGCGGCCGCCGACCCCGGCCCGGTATCGACGAGAGGCAGGTGAGGTCCGTCGTGGCGTCCATCCGTGACCGGGTCAAGCAGTTGGTCCCGACCCAGGTGACAGTCCGGGTGAAGGAGTCCCTGGTGGACTACGGGGTCCGCACGAGTGACCGGCGGCCCCTGCCGGACTTCCTGATCATCGGCACGAAGCGGGGCGGCACCACCTCCCTGTGGAACTACCTCATCCAGCACCCGCTCGTGCCCCGCCTCTTCCCGGCGTGGAACACCAAGTCGGCGCACTACTTCGAGGAGCACTGGGGGCGCGGTGAGGCGTGGTACCGCTCGCACTTCCCGACCGAGCGCCACCGCGATGCCCTGTCGAAGCGGCACGGCGGGCCCGTCCGGGTCGGCGAGGCGGCGCCGCTGTACATGTTCCACCCGCTCGCCGCGCAGCGGGTCGCCGCGCTGCTGCCGGGGGTGAAGCTGATAGTGCTCCTGCGGGACCCGGTGGAGCGGGCGTACTCGCACTGGAAGGAGCGCCGCACGCACGGCATCGAGCCGTTGGACTTCGCCGCCGCGCTGGCCGCCGAGCCGGAACGGACCTCGGGGGAGCGGGAGCGGCTGATCGCCGAGCCGGAGTCGTTCAGCGAGGCGTACGACTGGTACACGTACCGGGCGCGGGGGCGCTACCTGGAGCACCTGGAGCCGTGGTTGGCCCGTTTCGACAGGCAGCAGATCCTCTTCCTGCCCAGCGAGGACCTGTACCGCGACTCCCGGGCGACCTACCGGCGCACCCTGGACTTCCTCGGGCTGCCGGCGTACGACCTGCCCAACTTCAAGGTCTACAACGACCGGCGCTCGGCGCCGCTGGAGCCGGCGGTGCGCGCCGAGCTGACCGACTACTACCGGCCGTACAACGACGCGCTGCGCCAGCGGCTCGGGCTGGACCTCGACTGGGCGGACCGGCCGGCGTGACGACGCAAGTGGGCGTGGCCACCGACCCGCGTGCCCGGGTGGACGGTCTGGGCTGGGTGAGCCGTGCGGTCTTCCCGGACGAGCGGGTCAACCTGACAGTGGGTGGTGCCGCGCCGGCCGGTCACCGGGTGGTGGCCCGGTACGCGGTGGTGCCGTCGGTCGCCCGGGCCCGGTTCCTGGTGCCGTTGGGCGCGCCGCGGGCCGGGGCGGCGTCGCTGTGGGCGTACAACGCGCTGCGACCACCGAAGGTGCGCGCGCTGCGGGCGGTGCTCGGCGGGCTGGCCCGGTTCGGTGCGGTGGGGCTCGCGCCCTTTCCGACGCTGACCGTGTCGGTGCCCGCCGGGGCGGCGGCGGAGGAGGTGCTGCTGACCGAGCGGCTCGCGGCCGAGCTGGGCGGCACGCCGCTGCTGGCCGCGTGCGGGGTCCGACCACCCGACCCGAACGGCAAGCCCACCCTGCAACTCTTCACCGCCGACGGTCGTCCGCGCGGCTACGCGAAGATCGGCTGGAACGACGCGACCCGCGCGTTGGTCACCGCCGAGGCGGCGGCGCTGCGGGCGCTGCGGGCGGTGACCGGTGTCGCCGACCACCCGACGCCGCCGCGGCTGCTCACCGAGACGGCGTGGGCGGGCCAGGCGGTCGCGGTGATCGAGCCGCTGCCACCGGCGGTACGCGGTGTGCCGGTCGACGACCCACCGCGGATCGCGGCGCTGCTCGCGGTCGCCCGGCGTGGCGGCCCGTCGGGTCCGCCCCGAGCACTGGCCGGGTCGACCTTCCTGACCCGCCTGGCCGGGCAGGCCGACCGGGCCGCCGCGGCCGAGGAGACCGGCGCTCGGGCGGTCGCCGCGGTCGCCGCGCTGGCCCGACGGCACGGCGACACCAGTGTGGAGTTCGGCCACTGGCACGGTGACTGGGTGCCCTGGAACCTGGGCCGGCACGACGGGCGGTTGGTCGCCTGGGACTGGGAGCACAGCGGGGCGGACGTGCCGGTCGGCTTCGACCTGGCGCACGACGCGTTCCAGCGGGCACTGGTGCTGCGGGGTGAGTCGGCCGCCGTCGCGGCGTCGGCCGTCGACGCGGAGCTGGACCGGCACGGCGACCGACTCGGCCTCGGCACGCCGCAGCGCCGGCTGGTCGCCGACGCGTACCTGGTGGAGATGTGGTTGCGGACCTGGCGGCTGGCCGACGCGGGCGCGGGCTGGAACACCGCGCTGCATCCCGCACTCTTGGACGTCATCGAGAAAAGACATAGCGGCTGATCCGGAGGAATCACGGCGTCCGGGTGCGCCACAGAGTGACGACAA
Source organism: Micromonospora sp. NPDC005215 (assembly GCF_040607915.1). NCBI lineage: Bacteria > Bacillati > Actinomycetota > Actinomycetes > Micromonosporales > Micromonosporaceae > Micromonospora > Micromonospora sp. NPDC005215. Next base: position 49,465 of record NZ_JBEXHQ010000018.1, read on the forward strand.
AATCGCAGGTGGTGATAACGATCGATGGAACCTCGGGCGTTCGACGCGCCCGGGCGTCCGATGTGGACACCGATGTCTCGTCCGGTCGCGCTATTCAACGACCGGAGAACGTGTGATCTGCTTTTGCGTGGCGTGAACTGGAATTCCAAGCGAACTTGTGGGGAGTCGCGTGGACACGAAGAACGACGACGATGCCGCGCCAGTGCTTCTGCTGGTCGGCTCCAGCGGCGGCCATCTGGCCCAACTACTCGCCCTGCGGCCCTGGTACGAACAGTGGCGGCGCTGCTGGGTCACCTTCGACACCCCGGAGGCGGTGTCCCTGCTGACCGGCGAGGACCTGGTGCCGGCGCACCACCCGACCACCCGCAACATCCCGAACCTGCTGCGCAACGCGTTGCTGGCCTGGCGGGTGCTGCGGGCCCGGCGGGTCGCCGCGGTGGTCACCACCGGCGCCGGGGTGGCGGTGCCGTTCGTGGTGCTGGCCCGGCTGTGGCGCATTCCGACCGTCTACATCGAGGTGTACGACCGGATCGACACTCCGACGTTGACCGCCCGACTCTGCCGGCCGTTCCTGTCCGCGATGCTCGTGCAGTGGGACGAGCAGCGGCGGCAGTATCCCGAGGCCACCGTCGTCGGGACGCTGCTGTGACGGGGGAGGCCGGCACCGCCCGGCGTCCGCAACCCGGGTCGACCGGCGAGGAGCCCCGGCTGCCGCGCCAGCGCGACACCTCGACCGGCCAGCTCCGGCTGCTGGTCGCGGTCGGCACCGACAAGCACCCCTTCGACCGGCTCGTCGACTGGCTGGCGCAGTGGCACGCGCAGGCCCCCGACCCGGTCGGGCTGACGATGCAACACGGGCACACAAGTGCTCCGCACCTGCCCGGCGCGGTGCCGTTTCTCGGCCACGACGCGCTGCAACAGGCGATGGACGAGGCCGACCTGGTGGTCTGCCACGGTGGCCCGGCGACCATCCTGGAGGCCCGCCGGCACGGCCACCTGCCCATCGTGGTGCCCCGCGACCCGGCGCGCGGTGAGCACGTCGACGACCACCAGCTCCTGTTCGCCCGCCGGCTCGGCGCCGCCGGCCTGGTGGCGCTCTGCGAGACCCGGGAGGCGCTGCACGGCGCGTTGGCCGACGGGCTGGCCGACCCATCCCGGTACGCGGTGGCCGCCGACCCGCAGGCGCACGAGGCACAACGGGCGGCGGTGGCCCGGGTCGGGCGGATCGTCGACGACCTGGTGGCCCGCTCGACCCCGCGCCCGCTCCGGCGGCGGACCTGGTCCCGGCCGCGCCCGGGTGCGAAGGAGATCCGATGACCCACCAGCCCAGCGTCAGCGTCGTGGTGCCCACCCGGGACCGCCCCGAGCTGCTGCGGTCCGCGGTACGCGCGATCCTGGCACAGGAATACCCGGGCCCGATCGAGGTCGTTGTGGTGTTCGACCAGTCCGTGCCGGACGAGTCGCTGACCGAGCTGGCGGACGGCCCGGCCCGCGCGGTGCGGGTGATCGGCAACACCCGTACCCCGGGGTTGGCCGGGGCCCGCAACAGCGGCACCCTCGCCGGCACGGGTGAGCTTGTCGCGTTCTGCGACGACGACGACGAGTGGCTGCCCGGCAAGCTGGCTGTGCAGGTCGACGCGCTGGCTGCCGACCCGGGCGCCGAGTTCGTCTGTTGCGGCATCCGGGTCAGCTATGACGGGCACACCGTCGACCGGGTGCTGGACAAGGACCGGATCAGCCTGGACGACCTGCTGCGGGACCGGTTGACCGAGCTGCACCCGTCGACCTTCCTGATCCGCGCCGTTGCGCTGCGCGACGGGTTCGGGCTGGTCGACGAGGACATCCCCGGCAGCTACGCGGAGGACTACGAGTTCCTGCTCCGAGCCGCGCGCAGCGCGCCGCTGATCAATCTGCGGACGCCCTCGGTGCTGGTCCGCTGGCACAAACGCTCGTACTTCTCGCAGCGCTGGGACACCATCTCCGAGGCGTTGCAGTGGCTCCTGCAGCGCTATCCCGAGTTCGCCGGCCAACCGGCCGGTGCGGCCCGGGTCGCCGGTCAGATCGCGTTCGCCCAGGCCGCCGCCGGCAACCGCCGGGGCGCGCTGCGGTGGGCCCGGCGCACCCTGCGGAGCAATCCCCGCGAGCCGCGCGCCTACCTGGCCCTCGCCGTCGCCGGTCGGGTGGTCCGGGCCGACGCGGTGTTGCGCACCCTGCACAAGCGCGGTCGGGGGATCTGACCTGGCGCCGGTGCCCGGTCGACCGGGCACCGGCGTCCGCAGGGCGGGACGCGGCGGGCAGCGTGCCGGGTCGGTGGCGCGCCGTGACAGACTGACCGCTGTGTTGCGTTGGTTGACTGCAGGTGAATCGCACGGTCCCGCCCTCGTCGCGATGCTGGAGGGGGTGCCGGCCGGCATCGAGGTGACCACCACCGAGATCGCCGACGAGCTGGCCCGTCGGCGGCTGGGCTACGGCCGGGGTGCCCGGATGGCGTTCGAGCGCGACGAGGTCGAGCTGCTCGGCGGTCTGCGGCACGGGGTGACCCTGGGCAGCCCGGTGGCGATCCGGGTGGGCAACTCCGAGTGGCCGAAGTGGCAGACCGTGATGGCCGCCGACCCGGTCGACCCCGACGAGCTGGCCCAACAGGCCCGCAACGCCCCGCTGACCCGTCCGCGGCCGGGCCACGCCGACCTGGCCGGCATGCAGAAGTACGGCCACACCGACGCCCGGCCGATCCTGGAACGCGCCAGCGCCCGGGAGACCGCCGCCCGGGTGGCCGTCGGCACGGTCGCCAAGGCGCTGATCCGGCAGGCGCTCGGCATCGAGATCGTCTCGCACGTCGTCGAGCTGGGTCCGGTGGCCGCGAAGCCCGGGCTGCGTCCCGTGCCGTCCGACGCCGCCCGGATCGACGCCGACCCGCTGCGCTGCCTCGACCCGGAGGCCAGCGCGCTGATGGTCGCCGAGGTCGATGCCGCGAAGAAGGCCGCCGACACCCTCGGGGGCGTGGTCGAGGTGCTGGCGTACGGGGTGCCGCCGGGACTGGGCAGCCACGTGCAGTGGGATCGCAAACTCGACGCCCGACTGGCCACCGCGTTGATGTCCATCCAGGCGATCAAGGGCGTGGAGATCGGCGACGGCTGGCAGCAGGCCCGGTCCCGGGGCTCCGAGGCGCACGACGAGATCATTCCGTCGGCGACCGGCGTCCGCCGGGTCACCGACCGGGCCGGCGGGCTGGAGGGTGGCATCACCACCGGCGAGCCGCTGCGGGTTCGTGCCGCGATGAAGCCGATCTCCTCGCTGAACCGGGCACTGGCCACCGTGGACATCACCACCGGCGAGCCGGCCACCGCGATCAACCAGCGGTCCGACGTCTGCGCGGTGCCCGCCGCGGCGGTGGTCGCCGAGGCGATGGTGGCGCTGGTGCTCGCCGAGGCGGCCACCGAGAAGTTCGGCGGGGACTCGATCGCCGAGATCCGCCGCAACCTGGCCGGCTACCTCGACGCGCTGGTGATTCGCTGATGGCACCGGTCGTCGTGCTGGTCGGCGTGCCCGGCTGCGGCAAGACCACCGTCGGCCGGGCGCTCGCCGCCACCCTCGGGGTGGAGTTCCGCGACACCGACATCGACATCGAGCAGATGGCCGGCAAGCCGATCCCGGAGATCTTCATCGACGAGGGTGAGGCGCACTTCCGTACCCTGGAACGGGCTGCGGTGGCCGCGGCGCTGGCTGCCGGCACGGGCGTGCTCGCCCTCGGCGGCGGCGCGGTGCTGGCCGAGGAGACGCGGGCCGCTCTGATCGGGCACCGGGTGGTGCACCTCTCGGTGGAGCTGCCGGACGCGGTGAAGCGGGTCGGGTTGGGCGCCAGCCGACCGCTGCTGGCGATCAACCCGCGCGCCACCCTCAAACACCTGATGGATCAGCGCCGGCCGCTCTACCGCGAGGTTGCCACGGTGACGGTGACCACCGACGGCCGAACCCCGGCGTCGGTCGTCGCCGAGATCGCCGACCTGTTACCCCGCTGACTGGCCCGGTGGCGGCCGTCCCGGCTCGCTCAGCCGCGTGCGACCAGGCCGAGGACGTCGGCCAGAGCCTTCGGCTCGCTCAGCATCGGCCAGTGCCCGGTGGGCAACTCGTGCAGTTGTCCGCCGGCCAGGCCGGTGAAGAACGGGTGCTCCTGGTCGATCATCTCCCGCACCACGCCGAGCGGGAAGGTGCTGGCAATCAGCGCCGTCGGCACCGGCCTCCCGCCGGTGCGTCGCACCGGGTCGGTGGCGGTCCGCAGTGGCTGCGCGGTGGCCCGGGTACGCAGCAGGGCCAGCGTGGGTTCGTCCAGCCCGGTGAGGTTGACCGGGTCGGCGAGTGGATCCCAGGTCGGCGGCGGCAACAGGTGGCCGTCGCCGATCGCGACCCGCAGGCGCTGCTGCTCCTCCGGCGGCACTGTGTCGAACTGCGCGGTGCCGTCGGGTAGCGGCCCGCTCTCCACATAGATCACCCGGGCGATCCGCTCCGGGATGCGGTCCGCCGCCTGGGCGACCGGCATGCCACCGCCGGAATGCCCGACCAGCAGCACGTCGTGCAGGTCCTCGACCTCGATGAGCCGGACGATGTCCACGGTGTGCGTCTCCAGGCTCACCTCCGGCCCGGCCAGGTGGTCGCGTTCGGCCAGCCCGGTCAGCGTCATCGGGTAGACGTCGTGGCCCTGCGCGCGCAGGGTCCCGGTCACGTCCCGCCACGCCCAGGCGCCCAACCAGAACCCCGGTACCAGCACGTACGTCGCCATCTGTCGCTCCTTCTCTCGGTTACCGACAGACCGTACGATCGAATCCGGACAGAATCCGCCCGGTTTCGAGGAGTGGTCCGTGTCACATCCCGCCGGTCGGGTGCTGGCCCTGCTGGAGTTGCTCCAGGCCCTGCACCGCGCGACCGCCGCCGAGCTGGCCGGCCGGCTCGGCGTCGACGAGCGGACCGTGCGCCGGTACGCGGCCACCCTCGTCGAACTGGGCATCCCGGTCACCGCCGACCGGGGGCGGCACGGCGGCTACCGGCTGCACCCCGGCTACAAGCTGCCACCGCTGATGCTCACCGACGACGAGGCGGTGGCGGTGCTGCTCGGCCTGGTCGTCGCGGAGCGGGTCGGGCTGGCCACCGAGCAGCCCGCCACGGCCACGGCACTCGCGAAGATCCGTCGGGTGCTGCCGGCGGCGCTCGCCGACCGGCTCGCGGCCGTGCAGGAGCACCTCGGCTTCACCCTGCGACGCCCCGAGCCGGAGCTGCGGCCGGCGTCGGGCACCCTGCTCGCCCTGGCCGCGGCGGCCCGCCACCGGCAGCGGGTGGCACTGGACTACCGCTCCTGGCGGGGCGAGCAGTCGCACCGGGAGCTCGACCCGTACGGCCTGGTCTTCCACTCCGGCCGCTGGTACGTCACCGGCCACGACCACCGGCGCGGTGAGGTCCGCACGTTCCGGCTGGACCGCGTCGGCGCCGTGACGCCCGGCACGGCGACGTTCACCGTCCCGGAGGGCTTCGACCCGGTGGCCCGGGTGACCCGGTCCCTGGCCGGCGTGCCCTACTCGCACGAGGTCGAGGTGCTGCTGGAGACCGACCTGGACGCGGCTCGCCGCCGCATCCCGCCCAGCGTGGCCGAGCTGACCGTCACCGCCCAGGGAGTGCTGCTGCGGGCTCGGGCGGAGAGCCTGCCCGGTATGGCCGCGCTGCTCGCCGGTCTGGGCTGCCCGTTCACGGTGCGACACCCGGAGGCGCTGCGCGCCGCGGTGGCCGAGCACGCCCGCCTGCTCGCCGACTGGGCGGCCCGGCCAGCAGGTGGGCAGATGCCGTCACCGCGCCGCCCGCTGGACTAGGCTGCCGGCGATGGACGAGGTGACCCGGATTCCGGTCGGCGGCGAGCGGCCGTACGACGTGTTGGTGGGACGTGACCTGCTGGGCGCGGTGCCCGGCCTGCTGCCCGGCGCGAGCCGGGCGGCGGTGCTGCACGCGCCCCCGCTCAAGGCCCTGGCGGACGCGCTCGGCGAGCGACTGCGCGCCGCCGGCGTCGAGCCGCTGCCGATCGAGGTGCCCGACGCCGAGTCGGGCAAGCAGATCGACGTGGCCGCCGCCTGCTGGGACCGGCTCGGCGCGGCCGGTTTCACCCGCACCGACGCGGTGGTCGGGGTGGGCGGCGGCGCCGTGACCGACCTGGCCGGCTTCGTCGCGGCCTGCTGGTTGCGCGGGGTGCGCTGGGTGCCGGTGGCAACCTCGCTGCTGGGCATGGTCGACGCCGCGGTGGGCGGCAAGACGGGCATCAACACGGCCGCCGGCAAGAACCTGGTGGGCGCGTTCCATCCGCCGGTCGGTGTGCTGGCCGACCTGGCCACTCTGGACAGCCTGCCCGCGGTCGACCTGGTGGCCGGGCTCGCCGAGGTGGTCAAGTGCGGGTTCATCGCCGATCCGGCGATCCTGGACCTCGTCGAGCGCGACCCGGTGGCGGCCACCGACGCGCGTGGGCCGGTGACGCGGGAGCTGATCGAGCGGGCGATCCGGGTCAAGGCCGACGTGGTCGCCGGTGACCTGCGCGAGTCGGGCGTGCGGGAGGTGCTCAACTACGGTCACACCCTGGCCCACGCGATCGAGCGGAACGAGAGCTACCGCTGGCGGCACGGGCACGCCGTCGCCGTCGGCCTGGTCTACGCGGCCGCGCTGGCCCGCCTCGCCGGCCGGCTGGACGCGCCGACCGCCGACCGGCACCGGGCCACGTTGAGCGCGCTGGGCCTGCCGGTGAGCTACCCGGCCGACGCCTGGCCGCACCTGTTGGCCGGGATGCGGGTGGACAAGAAGACCCGGGGCAGTCGGCTGCGCTTCGTGGTGCTGGACGGGCTGGCCCGGCCGTCGATGTTGGAGGGCCCGGACGACGCGCTGCTGGAGGCCGCCTACCGGGAGGTGTCCGCCCAGTGAGGGTGTACGTCCTCAACGGGCCGAACCTGGGCCGGCTGGGCACCCGCGAGCCCGAGGTGTACGGCGCGACCAGCTACGCCGATCTGGTGGCGCTCTGCGAGGCCACCGGCCGGGAGTTGGGGTTGGACGTGACGGTCCGGCAGACCGACGCCGAGCACGATCTGCTCGGCTGGCTGCACGCCGCCGCCGACGAGGCTGCCGCGGTGGTGCTCAATCCGGCTGCCTGGTCGCACTACTCGTACGCCGTGCGCGACGCGTGCGCCATGTTGCGGGGGCCGTTGGTGGAGGTGCACCTGTCCAACATCCACGCCCGTGAGGAGTTCCGGCACCATTCGGTGGTGTCAGCGGTGGCGACCGGGGTGATCTGCGGTCTCGGCATCGACGGCTATCGCCTCGCTCTGCACCACCTGGCCGCCCGGGGCGCCTGACCGCCGGCTTCCCGCCCCGGCGCACCCGACCACCGGCTTCCCGCCCGCCGCACTCGGCCTTTCATCGCCTTTCGCGCAGGTCTGTGACAAATCACCGGTTGTGATCGCTAACTCTCGTCGCCGAGCGTCACTCAGCGTTCCTCGCCCGGCGGTAGGGCACCTGCCTGCTCGGTCCCTTTGCTTTGCACCCGCGGATGCGACAGGGCGGTGAGCTGCGGATATGTGAGCTGCGTTGAGGCGGGGCAGGAGTTTGCCCGGCACGTTGCGTGACTGTCGCATATATGGGAGCAGAGCAAAGGGGCTGACCAGGGGGGAGGGGGACCTTCCCTGGAGGTCACTTTGCGTTACCTTTGTGGGCGTCGATGCCCAATGGGCGGACCTCGCCGAAGTAGGGTGGTCAGCGGGTCTCGGCGCAGCTAGTAGACTCGTAAGGTCTGTCCGCCAATTGATGATCAAGGCAGGAAATGGCCTCCACCAACGACCTCAAAAACGGCCTGGTACTCAACCTGGACGGCGAGCTCTGGGCTGTCGTCGAGTTCCAGCACGTCAAGCCCGGTAAGGGTGGTGCCTTCGTGCGCACCACGCTGAAGAACGTGCTGTCCGGGAAGGTGGTCGACAAGACCTTCAACGCGGGCACCAAGGTCGAAACCGCGACCGTTGACAAGCGCACGATGCAATACCTGTACGCCGACGGTGAGGACTTCGTCTTCATGGATCTGGAGACGTTCGACCAGATCACCGTGCCCGGCGGCACCATCGGCGAGGCAGCCAACTACCTGCTGCCCGAGGCGGAGGCGACCGTTGCCCAGCACGAGGGTGTGCCGCTCTACATCGAGCTGCCCACCAGCGTCGTGCTGGAGGTCACCTACACCGAGCCGGGCCTGCAGGGCGACCGCTCGACCGGCGGCACCAAGCCGGCGACCGTGGAGACCGGCGCCACCGTGCCGGTGCCGCTGTTCATCACCACCGGCGAGAAGATCAAGGTCGACACCCGCGACGGCCGTTACCTCGGCCGCGCCTGATGGCTGAGGGTTCCAAGCAGCAGATGCCGGCGCGCCGCAAGGCGCGCAAGCGGGCGCTGGATGTCCTCTACGAGGCCGACCTGCGGGACAAGCCTCCGGTGGAGGTGCTGGCCGGCTACGTGCAGCGGATCGAGCAGCCCCGACCGGAGCACCTGGGCTACGCGGTGAGCCTGGTCGAGGGCATTGCCGAGCACCTCAACCGGATCGACGAGCTGATCGCCAGCTACGCCGAGGGTTGGACGCTGGAGCGGATGCCGGTCGTCGACCGCAACCTGGCCCGGATCGCCGTCTACGAGTTGCTCTACGTCGACGAGATCGACGACGCGGTGGCGATCAGTGAGGCTGTGGAGCTGGCCCGGCAGATGTCGACAGACGATTCGCCGCGCTTCCTCAACGGGGTGCTCGGCCGGATCGCCGAGTACGCCACCCGCTGAGCGTCGCACCAACGAACGCCGTAACCGGAAAGGGCCCGTGCCAGATGGCACGGGCCCTTTCGGTACAGCGACAGCTCAGGAGGCGAAGAACGCCCGCGGGTCGGCCACCAGCACACCGTGCTCGGTGAGCCGCTCGATCAGACCCGACGGCGAGGCGTCATAGACGATCGCGAGCGCCCGCAGGTCGTCAGCGCGGATCGAGAGCACCCGGCCGTTGTAGTCACCACGCTGCTGCTGGATGGCGCGGGCGTAGCGGGCGACGTAGGCCAGGTCCTCGGAGGCCTCGTCGTAGAGCCGCTCCAGGTCCAGGACGATCTTGCTGGTGGGCTCGTGCCGGACACCACTGCCATCAGGCAGCAGCTCCGAGACGGGAACACGGTAGAACTCGGCCAACTCGGCCAGACGGGACACCGTCACGGCCCGGTCGCCGCGCTCGTACGAGCCGACCACCACGGCCTTCCACCGCCCATTCGACTTCTCCTCCACACCCTGCAGGGAAAGACCCTGCTGCTGGCGGATGGAGCGCAGGCGGGCGCCCAGAGACTTGGCGTATTCAGAGGGCATTCGGACACTCCCAGTGCTGCTCGGGGTTCTCCCGTCGATCGCTACGGAGCGTGACGGTACGGGGAATGCGACACCTGGTCAAGTGGTCGTGACCCGACCGTTGGGGAGCGTCCGGGAAGTTATCCCCATTTCCTGGTCCTGATTCGGTGGTCAGCAGCCGCCGTCCATCGGCCCGGTGACCACTGGTAACGTGGCGTGAAGCCCCGGTCAGGTCCGCTCCGCGGTCCGGCCGGAGGTGCCCGACATCCTTTAACGACCCGTCCCGTGAGGCGGGGAAGGAGGTCCGCCGTGGCATACCCACCGGCTGCCCGCCCGTCACCACCGCGACAACCCTCGGTGAAGGTGATCCTCGCCAGCGCCGACGTGCAACGCGTGGTCGACCGCATCGCCCACCAGATCCTGGAGAAGACCCAGGGCGCCGCCAACACGGTGCTACTGGGGATTCCGACCCGGGGGACGCCCCTCGCCCGGCGGCTCGCCGCCCGGATCAGCACCTTCGAGGACGTCGCCGTCGGAGTCGGTGTGCTCGACATCACTCTGTACCGCGACGACCTGCGGCGGCACGCCACTCGCGCGGTCGGCCCGACCGAGTTGCCGTCCGGCGGGATCGACGGCAAGCGCGTCATCCTCGTCGACGACGTGCTCTTCTCCGGCCGAACCGTCCGGGCCGCGCTCGACGCGCTCAACGACGTGGGCCGCCCGGCCTCGGTGCAACTAGCCGTCCTGGTCGACCGTGGCCACCGGGAGTTGCCGATCCGCGCCGACTACGTCGGCAAGAACATCCCGACCTCGCTCGCCGAGAGCGTGAAGGTGACGTTCGCCGAGACCGACGGGACGGACGAGGTCAAGCTGTACGGGGGGACCACCTCATGATCAAGCACCTGCTCTCCGGTGCGGACCTGGACGCCGACACGGCCACCGAGATCCTGGACACCGCCGCCGAGATGGCCACCGTCGCCGGCCGGGAGATCAAGAAACTGCCCGCGCTGCGCGGCCGGACCGTGGTGAACCTCTTCTACGAGGACTCCACCCGCACCCGGATCTCCTTCGAGGCGGCGGCGAAGCGGCTCAGCGCCGACGTGATCAACTTTTCCGCGAAGGGCTCCAGCGTCACCAAGGGCGAGAGCCTGAAGGACACCGCGTTGACCCTGCAGGCCATGGGCGCCGACGCCGTCGTCGTGCGACACCCCGCCTCGGGCGCGCCGCACCGGCTGGCCAACTGGGTGGACGGGTCGGTCGTCAACGCCGGCGACGGCACCCACGAGCACCCCACCCAGGCGCTGCTTGACGCGTACACCATGCGGGCCCGGCTGGGCCGGCTCGCCGGGCTGTCCGTCGCGGTGGTCGGGGACGTGCTGCACTCCCGGGTCGCCCGCTCCAACGTGCTGCTGCTCTCCACCCTCGGCGCCAAGGTCACCCTGGTCGGCCCACCGACCCTCATCCCGGTCGACATCGCGGGAGCCCTCGCCCCCGCCACCGACGTCTCCTACGACCTCGACTCCGTGCTGCCCAACGTCGACGTGGTGATGATGTTGCGGGTGCAGCGGGAGCGGATGAACGACTCCTACTTCCCCTCCGCGCGCGAGTACGCCCGCCGCTACGGGCTGGACGGCCCGCGGATGCGCCGGCTGCCCGAGCACGCCATCGTGATGCACCCCGGCCCGATGAACCGGGGGATGGAGATCACCCCCGAGGTCGCCGACTCACCCCGCTCCACCATCGTCGAACAGGTCACCAACGGGGTCTCCGTGCGGATGGCTGTTCTTTACCTGCTGCTCGGAGGGAACAACCGGTGAGCGCGTACCTGATCACCAGCGTGAGTGTCGTCGGCGGCCCGCCGACCGACCTGCTGATCCGCGACGGCCTGGTCGCCGAGGTCGGCCCCGGCCTGTCCGCGCCGGACGCCACAGTCGTCGACGGCACCGGGCTGGTCGCCCTGCCCGGCCTCGTCGACCTGCACACCCACCTGCGCGAGCCCGGTCGGGAGGACGCCGAGACCGTCGAGTCCGGGTCCCGCGCGGCGGCGATGGGTGGCTACACGGCGGTCTGCGCGATGGCGAACACCTCCCCGGTCGCCGACACCGCCGGCGTTGTCGAGCAGGTCTGGCGGCTCGGCCGGGAGGCCGGTCTGGTCGACGTGCAACCGATCGGCGCGGTCACCGTCGGGCTGGCCGGCGAGCGCCTGGCCGAGCTGGGCGCGATGGCCGACTCCGCGGCCCGGGTGCGGATCTTCTCCGACGACGGGCACTGCGTCGCGGACCCCAAGCTGATGCGCCGGGCCCTGGAGTACGTGAAGGCGTTCGACGGGATCATCGCCCAGCACGCCGAGGAGCCCCGGCTCACCGAGGGCGCGCAGATGCACGAGGGTGAGGTCTCCACCCGACTCGGTCTGATCGGCTGGCCGGCGGTCGCCGAGGAGGCGATCATCGCCCGGGACGTGCTGCTCACCGAGCACGTGGGCAGCCGCCTGCACGTCTGCCACGTCTCCACCGCCGGCAGCGTCGAGGTGCTGCGCCAGGCCAAGGCGCGCGGGGTACGCGTCACCGCCGAGGTCACCCCGCACCACCTGCTGCTCACCGACGAGCGGGCGGAGACGTACGACCCGGTCTTCAAGGTCAACCCGCCGTTGCGGACGACCGCGGACATCGCCGCGCTGCGCGCCGCGCTCGCCGACGGTGTGATCGACGTGATCGCCACCGACCACGCCCCGCACGCCGTGGAGGACAAGGAGTGCGAGTGGGCGTACGCCCGGCCGGGCATGCTCGGCCTGGAGACGGCCCTGTCCATCGCGCTCGACGTGCTCGGCCCCGAGTGGGACCTGATCGCCGAGCGGATGTCGCGTACCCCCGCCCGGATCGCGGGGCTGACCGGGCACGGCGTCGACCCGGCACCCGGCGCGCCGGCCAACCTGACAGTGGTCGACCCGGCCGCCCGCCGCACCATCGAGCCGGCGGAGCTGGCCAGTCGCAGTCGCAACACCCCGTACGCCCGCATGACGCTGCCGGGTCGCATCGTGGCGACCTTCCTGCGCGGCGAGCCGACGGTCCTGGACGGAAAGGCCATCAAGTGACCAAGCGCAGGCCCGCGATCCTCGTGCTCGAGGACGGGCGCACGTTCCCCGGAGAGGCGTACGGCAGCGTCGGGGAGACCGTCGGCGAGGCGGTCTTCAACACCGGCATGACCGGTTACCAGGAGACGCTCACCGACCCGTCGTACCACCGGCAGGTGGTGGTGCAGACCGCCCCGCACATCGGCAACACCGGCGTCAACGGCGAGGACGACGAGTCCGGCCGGATCTGGGTGGCTGGCTACGTCGTGCGCGACCCGGCCCGGATCGGCTCGAACTGGCGGGCCACCGGCTCCCTGGAGGACCGCCTCGCCACCGAGGGCGTGGTGGGCATCAGTGGGGTCGACACCCGGGCGCTGACCCGGCACCTGCGCGAGCGGGGCGCCATGCGGGTGGGCATCTCCAGCGTCGACAACGACCCGCAGAGCCTGCTGGCCCGGGTCCGCCAGGCGCCGCAGATGGTGGGCGCGGACCTGTCCGCCGAGGTGAGCACCGCCGAGCCGTACGTCGTCGAGGCCCTCGGCGAGCACCGGTTCACCGTGGCGGCACTGGACCTGGGCATCAAGCGCAACGTGCCGCGCCGGCTCGCCACCCGCGGGGTGACCACCCACGTGCTGCCGGCCTCGTCGAGCATCGACCAGCTGCTCGCCACCGGCGCCGACGCGATCTTCCTGTCGCCCGGCCCCGGCGACCCGGCCACTGCCGACGGTCCGGTGGCGCTGGCCCGGGAGGCGCTGCGGCGGCAGGTGCCGCTGTTCGGCATCTGCTTCGGCAGCCAGATCCTCGGTCGGGCGCTCGGCTTCGGCACCTACAAGCTGGGCTACGGCCACCGGGGCATCAACCAGCCGGTGCTCGACCGGTCCACCGGCAAGGTCGAGGTGACCAGCCACAACCACGGCTTCGCGGTGCAGGTGCCCGGTGTGGGTGGCGGCGCGGTGGTCCCCGACCAGGTGATCGACACCGACTTCGGCGGCGTCCGCGTGTCGCACGTCTGCCTCAATGACAACGTCGTCGAAGGGCTGCGGGCCGTGGACGTGCCCGCCTTCACCGTCCAGTACCACCCGGAGGCGGCGGCCGGCCCGCACGACGCGGACTACCTCTTCGACCGATTCGCTGATCTCATCGAGGGCCGGAACCACAGCAGGGGGCGCAGCAATGCCTAAGCGGACCGATCTCAAGCACATCCTGGTGATCGGCTCCGGGCCGATCGTCATCGGGCAGGCCTGCGAGTTCGACTACTCCGGCACCCAGGCGTGCCGGGTGCTGCGCAGCGAGGGGATCCGGGTCAGCCTGGTCAACTCCAACCCGGCGACGATCATGACGGACCCGGAGTTCGCCGACGCGACCTACGTCGAGCCGATCACCCCGGAGTTCGTGGAGCTGGTCATCGCCAAGGAACGCCCGGACGCGATCCTGGCGACCCTCGGCGGGCAGACCGCGTTGAACACGGCCGTCGCGCTGCACGGGGCCGGCGTCCTGGAGAAGTACGGCGTCGAGTTGATCGGCGCGAACATCGACGCGATCAACCGGGGCGAGGACCGGCAGCTGTTCAAGGAGATCGTGGCGAAGGCCGGCGTACGCCTGGGCGTCGACGACCCGACCGCGTTGGTGCCCCGCTCGCGGGTCTGCCACTCGATGGACGAGGTCGAGGCGACCGTCGCCGAGCTGGGTCTGCCGGTGGTGATCCGGCCGTCGTTCACAATGGGTGGGTTGGGCTCCGGCATGGCGCACACCCCGGAGGACCTGGCCCGCATCGCCGGTGACGGCCTGTCCGCCAGCCCGGTGCACGAGGTGCTCATCGAGGAGAGCGTGCTCGGCTGGAAGGAGTACGAGCTTGAGCTGATGCGCGACCGGCACGACAACGTGGTGGTGGTCTGCTCGATCGAGAACATCGACCCGATGGGCGTGCACACCGGCGACAGCGTGACAGTGGCCCCGGCCATGACGCTCACCGACCGGGAGTACCAGCGCCTGCGTGACCTGGGCATCGCCGTGCTGCGCGAGGTCGGGGTGGACACCGGCGGCTGCAACATCCAGTTCGCGGTCAACCCGGTCGACGGCCGGATCGTCGTGATCGAGATGAATCCCCGGGTGTCGCGCTCCTCGGCGCTGGCCTCCAAGGCGACCGGCTTCCCGATCGCGAAGATCGCCGCCAAGCTGGCCATCGGCTACACCCTCGACGAGATCCCCAACGACATCACGTTGAAGACCCCGGCGGCGTTCGAGCCGACCCTGGACTACGTGGTGGTGAAGATCCCCCGGTTCGCGTTCGAGAAGTTCCCCGGCGCCGACCCGGAGCTGACCACCACGATGAAGTCGGTGGGCGAGGCGATGAGCCTCGGGCGTAACTTCACCGAGGCGCTGAACAAGGCGATGCGCTCGATGGAAACCAAGTCAGCCGGTTTCTGGAGTGTGCCGGACCCGGCGGGCGTCACCCTGGCGGACACTCTCGCCGCGCTGCGGATCCCGCACGACGGCCGGCTCTACACCGTCGAGCGGGCGCTGCGCCTCGGCGCGTCGATCGCCGAGGTCAACGAGGCGTCTGGCGGGATCGACCCGTGGTTCCTGGACCAGATCGCCGCGCTGATCGAGTTGCGCGCGGAGATCGTCGACGCGCCGGTGCTCGACGCCGAGCTGCTGCGCCGGGCCAAGCGGGCCGGTTTGTCCGATCGGCAGCTCGCCGCGCTGCGCCCGGAACTGGCCGCCGAGGACGGCGTACGGACCCTGCGGCACCGCCTCGACGTGCGCCCGGTCTACAAGACCGTGGACACCTGCGCTGCCGAGTTCGAGGCGACCACGCCGTACCACTACTCGACCTACGACCTGGAGACCGAGGTCGTGCCGTCGGACCGGCCGAAGGTGCTGATCCTGGGCTCCGGCCCGAACCGGATCGGGCAGGGCATCGAGTTCGACTACTCCTGCGTGCACGCGGTGCAGGCGTTGCGGTCGGCCGGCTACGAGACCGTCATGGTCAACTGCAACCCGGAGACGGTCTCCACCGACTACGACACCGCCGATCGGCTCTACTTCGAGCCGCTGACCTTCGAGGACGTCCTGGAGGTCTGGCACGCGGAGGACACGTCCGGCCGGGCGGCCGGCGGGCCGGGCGTGGTTGGCGTGGTCGTCCAGCTCGGCGGGCAGACCCCGCTGGGGCTGGCGCAGCGGCTCAAGAACGCCGGCGTGCCGATCGTCGGCACCTCCCCGGAGTCGATCCACCTGGCCGAGGAGCGGGGCGCGTTCGGCGCGGTGCTGGCCCGCGCCGGGCTGCGCGCCCCGGCGCACGGCATGGCCACGTCCTACGACGAGGCCAAGACGATCGCCGACGAGATCGGCTACCCGGTGCTGGTCCGGCCGTCGTACGTGCTGGGCGGGCGGGGCATGGAGATCGTCTACGACGACCCGACGCTGCGCGACTACATCGGTCGGGCCACCGACATCTCCCCGGATCACCCGGTGCTGGTGGACCGGTTCCTGGACGACGCCATCGAGATCGACGTCGACGCCCTCTGCGACGCCGACGGCGAGGTCTACATCGGTGGGGTGATGGAGCACATCGAGGAGGCGGGCATCCACTCGGGCGACTCGTCCTGCGCGCTGCCGCCGATCACCCTCGCCGGCTCGCACCTGGTCGAGGTCCGCCGCTACACCGAGGCCATCGCCCGTGGCGTCGGCGTCCGCGGCCTGCTCAACGTGCAGTACGCCCTCAAGGACGACGTGCTCTACGTGCTGGAGGCCAACCCGCGGGCGTCGCGGACCGTCCCGTTCGTCTCCAAGGCCACGGCGGTGCCGCTGGCCAAGGCGGCGGCCCGGATCGCGCTCGGGGCGAGCATCGCGGAGCTGCGCGCCGAGGGTCTGTTGCCCGCGACGGGGGACGGGGGCACGATGCCCGCCGACGCGCCGGTCGCGGTCAAGGAGGCGGTGCTGCCGTTCAAGCGCTTCCGCACCCGTGCCGGCAAGGGGATCGACTCGCTGCTCGGCCCGGAGATGAAGTCCACCGGCGAGGTGATGGGCATCGACACCAACTTCGGGCACGCCTTCGCCAAGAGCCAGTCGGCCGCGTACGGGTCGCTGCCGACCGGCGGGAAGATCTTCGTGTCGGTGGCGAACCGGGACAAGCGCGGCATGATCTTCCCGATCAAGCGGCTGGCCGATCTCGGCTTCGAGATCGTGGCGACCACCGGCACCGCCGAGGTGCTGCGTCGGCACGGCATCGCCTGCGAGCAGATCCGCAAGCACTACCAGGCTGGCGAGGGCGATGACGCGGTGTCGCTGATCAGCGGCGGCCAGGTGGCGCTGGTGATCAACACGCCGCAGGGTTCGGGGGCCAGCGCCCGCTCCGACGGCTACGAGATCCGCAGCGCGGCCGTCACCGCCGACATCCCCTGCATCACCACGGTCCCGGGCGCCGCCGCGGCCGTGATGGGCATCGAGGCCCGCATCCGTGGCGACATGCAGGTACGCCCCCTCCAGGATCTGCACGCCATCCTCCGGGCCGCCCAGTGACAGTGTTCGAGCAGGCGGTACGGCCCTGGTTGTTCCGGCTCGGGGGTGGGGACGCCGAGAAGGCGCACGAGTGGACACTGCGGCGGTTGAGCGCTCTGTCGCGCCGGCCGGCGGCGATGGCGGCGTTGCGAGCCCGGTACGCGGTCAGCGCGCCGCGCACGGTGTTCGGGGTGCGCTTCCCCAACCCGGTCGGGTTGGCCGCGGGAATGGACAAGGACGGCGCGGCGCTGCCGGCCTGGCCGGCCCTCGGCTTCGGTTTCGTCGAGGTCGGCACGGTCACGGCGCACGCCCAGCCGGGCAACCCACGGCCACGGCTGTTCCGCCTGCCGGCCAGCGAGGCCGTGGTCAACCGGATGGGCTTCAACAACGCCGGGGCCGCGGCGCTGGCCGCCCGGCTGGCGGCGCTGCCCCGCCCGCTCGGGGTGCCGCTGGGCATCTCGTTGGGCAAGTCCAAGGTGACGCCGCTCGACGAGGCGGTCGAGGACTACCTCGCGTCGTACCGGGCGCTTCGTGGCCACGGCGACTACTTCGCGGTGAACGTGTCCTCACCGAACACTCCGGGGCTGCGCTCCCTGCAGGACCGTGCCCACCTGGATGCGCTGCTCGGCGCGCTGGTGGGGGAGAAGCCGGTGCTGGTCAAGATCGCACCCGATCTGAGCGAGGCGGCGATCGCCGAACTGCTGGAGGTCTGCCTGGCCCGTGGTGCCGCCGGGGTGATCGCCACCAACACCACACTGTCCCGGGATGGGCTGGCCGGCGTCGACGTCGAGCGGGGCGCGCAGGCCGGTGGCCTCTCCGGTCGGCCGCTCACCGGGCGGGCCCGTGACGTGGTCGCCTTCGTGCACCGGGAGACCGACGGCCGACTGCCGATCATCGGCGTCGGCGGGGTGCTGGACCCGGACGACGCGGTGCGGATGTTCGATGCCGGCGCCGCCCTGGTGCAGCTCTACACCGGCTTCATCTACCGGGGACCGGCCCTGGTCCGCGCCGCCGCCCGCGCGACGGCCGCACCTGTGGCGCCGGATCCGGTCGCCGGCCGGTGACCGACCCCGGCGCGTTGCTGGCCCGGCCCAACCGGCGCCGAGCCAGCAACGCGCCGGGGAGCCCACCGCCACCGCCACCACCACTGCTGCCGCCTTTGCTCTGCACCCCCGGGCGCGCCACCCGGGTGCCCGGGTGGCGGACGCGGGGTGGCGCATCCATGGGTGCAGAGCAAAGGCGGGCGGAGGAGTGATTCGACCTGGCCGCAGGACGTCCGGGTCCAGGCCGGTCCAGGCCGGTCCGGTCCGGTCCGGACCGTTCGTGGCTGGAATGGAGTACGCGTGACACCCGAGGAAATTCTGGCCGCGGACCGTGCCCACGTCTGGCACCCGTACGCCGCGCTGCCGCCAACGAACCCGCCGTACGTGGTGGACAGCGCCGAGGGGGTGCGGCTGCGGTTGGTTGACGGGCGGGAGCTGGTGGACGGGATGTCATCCTGGTGGGCGGCGATCCACGGGTACCGGCACCCGGTGCTGGACGCGGCGGTGACCGACCAGCTCGGCCGGATGAGCCACGTGATGTTTGGCGGGCTCACCCACGAGCCCGCCGTACGGCTCGCCCGGACCCTGGTCGAGCTGACCCCGGATGGTCTGGAGCACGTTTTCCTGGCCGACTCCGGCTCGGTCAGCGTCGAGGTGGCGGTGAAGATGTGCCTGCAGTACCAGCGGGCCGTCGGTCGCCCGCAGCGGCGCAGGTTGGCGACCTGGCGGGGCGGGTACCACGGCGACACGTTCCACCCGATGAGCGTCTGTGACCCGGAGGGCGGGATGCACCACCTCTGGGGTGACGTGCTGCCCCGGCAGGTGTTCGCACCGGTCCCGCCCGGCGGCTTCACCGACCCGCCCGACGACGCGTACGTGGCGGCGTTGGTGGAGACCGTCGAGCGGCACGCCGACGAGCTGGCCGCGGTGATCGTCGAGCCCGTCGTCCAGGGCGCCGGCGGGATGCGGTTCCACCATCCGGGCTACCTGCGGGTGCTGCGCGAGGTGACCCGGGCGCACGGGGTGCTGCTGATCTTCGACGAGATCGCCACCGGGTTCGGCCGTACCGGCGCGATGTTCGCCGCCGAGCACGCCGGGGTGACGCCGGACGTGCTGTGCCTGGGCAAGGCACTCACCGGTGGCTACCTGACGCTCGCGGCGACGCTCTGCACCCCGGAGGTCGCCCGGGGCATCTCCGCCGCCGGCGTGCTGGCGCACGGACCCACGTTCATGGGCAACCCGTTGGCCTGCGCGGTGGCCAACGCCTCCATCGGGCTGCTGCGGGCCGGGGACTGGTCGGCCCAGGTGGCCAGGGTCGGTGCCGGCCTGCGCGCCGGCCTGGAGCCCCTGCGCGGTGCGCCCGGCGTGGCCGACGTGCGGGTGCTCGGCGCGATCGGGGTGGTCCAGCTCGATCACGAGGTCGACCTCGGCGCGGCCACCGTGGCCGCGGCGGAGCAGGGGGTGTGGCTGCGCCCGTTCCGCGACCTGGTCTACACGATGCCGCCGTACGTCACCGACGACGCCGACCTGGCCCGGATCACGGCCGGGGTGGCGGCGGCGGTGGCGGCCGGCTGAACCGCCTTCGTCAACGGACACCCGGGAGGCGGTCCGCCGCCCGGCAGGAGAGAGGGAGTACCGGATGGAGAGCTTCGGAACCCGGCTGCACCGGGCGATCAGCGAGCGGGGGCCGCTCTGTGTGGGCATCGACCCGCATCCCGGTCTGCTGGCCCGTTGGGGCCTCCCGGACGACGTTCAGGGGCTGGGCCGGTTCGCGCGAACGGTCGCGGAGGCACTCGGTGACCGGGTTGCGGTGGTGAAGCCTCAGTCAGCCTTTTTCGAGCGATTCGGATCCCGCGGAGTGGGGATTCTTGAGTCAACTATCCGACAGTTACGGGATGCCGGCTCGCTCGTTCTCCTCGACGTCAAACGCGGCGACATCGGCTCGACGATGAGCGCGTACGCCTCCGCGTACCTCGATCCATCCAGCTCCATGTATGTCGACGCGGTCACCGCGAGCCCCTACCTCGGAGTAGGTTCGCTGGCGCCGATGTTCGAGTTGGCCGCCGAACACGGCGGCGGCGTCTTCGTGCTGGCCCTCACCTCCAACCCCGAGGGCGCGGCCGTGCAGCGGGCCCGCACGGCCGACGGTCGCACCGTGGCGCAAACCGTGATCGACGAGATTTCCCAGCTCAACAGGGGTGCGACTCCGCTCGGGAGCTTCGGCCTGGTGGTCGGTGCGACCATCGGCGACACCGGTCACGACCTCTCCGGCGTGGGGGGTCCGCTGCTCGCCCCAGGGCTCGGCGCGCAGGGTGCGGGTGCCGCCGATCTGCGTACCGTCTTCGGTTCGAGCCTCGCCTCGGTGCTCCCGTCGTACTCCCGCGAGGTGCTCTCGGCCGGTCCCGATGTCGACGCCCTGCGAGCCGCCGCGGACCGCGTGTTGGCCGACTGTCGGGCCGTATTGCCTGCCCGGTGACTGACTGACGGGTCGGTCACCTTACGGTGATCATGCGGCCCCCACGTTGCCGAAAGCTCCGTTGGCCGCTAGTTTTCCCCGCGCTGGGAACCATGGACCCCTTGGTTCACAGCGACACCACGTTTCACAGATGCGGCGGTGCGCCCCGCCCGCCGCGATAGGGACCTGAGGAGAACTGGTGCCGCTCCCGTCACTGACCCCCGAACAACGCGCTGCCGCGCTCGAGAAGGCCGCGGAGATCCGCAAGGCCCGTGCTCAGCTGAAGGAGCAGCTCAAGCAGGGCAAGACCACTCTTGGTGCCGTCCTCGAGCGCGCCGAGAGCGACGACGTCGTCGGTAAGCTCAAGGTTTCGGCCGTCCTGCAGGCCATGCCGGGTATCGGCAAGATCCGGGCTACCCAGATCATGGAGAAGCTCAAGATCGCCGACAGCCGTCGCCTGCGTGGCCTCGGCGAGCAGCAGCGCAAGGCACTGCTTGGAGAGTTCGCCGCCAACTGAACCTGGCAGCGTGTAGAAACAAGCAGTGAGCACGGATGACGAGGCGCGCCCGGCTGCTCGGCTCACTGTCCTGGCTGGACCTTCGGGTTCCGGCAGGGAGAGTGTCGTCGAGCTGGTCCGGGCGCGTTCTCCGTCCGTGTGGATCCCGGTGCCGGCAACCACCCGGCCGCGCCGGGAGTCGGAGATCGACGGGGACGACCGTGTTTTCCTCGCCCCCGCCGAGTTCGATCGCCGGCTCGCCGCGGGCGAGCTGCTCGAGTGGTCCCGGATCGGCAGCTACCGCCGGGGCACGCCGTACCCACCGCTGCGCGCCCGGCTCGACGCCGGGCAGCCGGTGCTGCTTTCGCTCGACCTGCCCGGCGCTTCGCTGGTGCGGGCGCGCCTGCCCGATGCGCGGCTGGTGCTGCTGAGCCCACCCGGGTACGAACCCGACCCCACCCTGACGGTCGCCTTCGCGCACACGCTGACCCACGACCGCACCGAGCGGGTGGTCGACGAGCTGGTAGGCTTACTCGGTTCTTCTTATCCGGCCCCGGCCCGGTCGCGCGTGCGCGGCTGAGCGCCGGCGCCGTTGAGACTCAGCACCGCGTGCGCGCGGCTCGAAAAGACGCAGAGGTTATTTCGTGGGATCCATCGCCAACCCCGAAGGCATCACCAACCCGCCGATCGACGAGCTCCTCGAGAAGACGACGTCGAAGTACGCGCTTGTCATCTTCGCCGCCAAGCGCGCGCGCCAGGTCAACGCCTACTACAGCCAGCTCGGCGAGGGCCTGCTGGAGTACGTCGGCCCGCTCGTCGAGACCACCCCGCAGGAGAAGCCCCTCTCCATCGCCATGCGCGAGATCAACTCGGGCCTGCTCACCGCCGAGCCGACCGACCAGCCGTAAGCTCCCGCCGGCCGATGTCCGCCTCGATCGTCCTCGGGGTCGGCGGTGGCATCGCCGCCTACAAGGCGTGCGAGCTGCTGCGACTCTTCACCGAATCGGGCCACCGGGTTCGGGTCGTGCCGACCGCGTCGGCGCTCCGGTTCGTCGGGGCGCCGACCTGGGCGGCGCTCTCCGGCCAGCCGGTCGCCGACGACGTCTGGACCGACGTCCACGAGGTGCCGCACGTCCGGCTCGGTCAGCAGGCCGACCTGGTGGTGGTCGCCCCGACCACCACCGACCTGCTCGCCAAGGCCGCGCACGGGCTCGCCGACGACCTGCTGACCAACACCCTGCTGACCGCCCGCTGTCCGGTGCTGCTGGCCCCGGCCATGCACACCGAGATGTGGGAGCACCCGGCCACCGTGGCCAACGTCGCCACGCTGCGCGCCCGGGGGGTCCGGGTCATCGACCCGGCCGTCGGGCGACTCACCGGCGTCGACACCGGCAAGGGTCGGCTGCCCGACCCGGCGGAGATCTTCGCCGTCGCCCGTCGGGTCCTGGCCCGGGGCGCCGCCGCCCCCGCCGACCTGGCCGGCCGCCGGGTGGTCGTCACCGCCGGTGGCACCCGGGAGCCACTGGACCCGGTCCGCTTCCTGGGCAACCGCTCCTCCGGCAAGCAGGGGTACGCGTTCGCCCGCGCGGCGGTCGCCCGAGGCGCCCGGGTCACAGTGATCGCGGCAAACGTCTCCCTCGCCGACCCCGCCGGCGTCGACCTGATCCGGGTCGGCACCACCGCCGAGTTGCGGGAGGCGACGCTCAAGGCCGCCGTCGAGGCCGACGTGGTGGTGATGGCGGCGGCTCCGGCCGATTTCCGGCCGGCGGCCTACGCGCCTGGCAAAATCAAGAAGTCGGACGACGGCGTCGCGCCCACCATCGAGCTCGTCACGAACCCGGACATCGCGGCGGAGCTCGGCCAGCGCAAACGACCGGAGCAGTTGCTTGTGGTGTTCGCCGCCGAGACCGGCGATGCCGAGGCCAACGGCCGGGCGAAACTCGCCCGGAAGCGGGCCGACCTGATCGTCATCAACGAGGTCGGTCCCGACCTGGTCTTCGGCGCCGACACCAACACGGTGACGGTCATCGGCGCGGACGGCTCGGTCAGCCGGCTGCCCGAGCAGGCCAAGGAAGCCGTCGCCGACACCGTCTGGGATCTCGTCGTGGCGCGGTTGCCCGTTCGCTCCTGACGGGTGGAACAGAGCGCGACCGGTCCCTACACCGGCCGCAGTGGTGACTAGACTGCCGCGGAACGACCTCACACGCTTAGGAGTGCCGTGACACGCCGCCTCTTCACGTCCGAATCGGTCACGGAAGGCCACCCGGACAAGATCGCCGACCAGATCAGCGATGGCATCCTCGACGCGTTGCTGACCGAGGATCCGCACAGCCGGGTTGCGGTGGAAACCATGATCACCACCGGCCAGGTGCACATCGCCGGTGAGGTGACCACCAAGGCGTACGCCGACATCCCGACGATCGTCCGCCGGACCATCCTCGACATCGGCTACGACTCGTCGAAGAAGGGCTTCGACGGCGCGTCCTGCGGCGTCAGCGTCTCCATCGGCGCGCAGTCCGAGGACATCGCGCAGGGCGTTGACAACGCCTTCGAGCTGCGTACCGGGGCGTCGGAGAGCGCGCTGGACGCGCAGGGCGCCGGCGACCAGGGCATGATGTTCGGCTTCGCCTGCTCGGAGACGCCCGAGCTGATGCCGTTGCCGATCGCCCTCGCCCACCGGCTCGCCCGCCGCCTGGCCGCCGTGCGCAAGGACGGCACGATTCCCTACCTTCGGCCGGACGGCAAGACCCAGGTGACAATCGAGTACGAGGGGCTGCGCCCGGTCCGGCTGAACACCGTGGTCGTGTCCAGCCAGCACGCCGCGGACATCTCGCTGGACTCGCTGCTCACTCCCGACGTGCGCGACCACGTGATCGCCCCGGAGCTGGAGAGCCTCGGTCTGGACACCGACGGCTACCGGCTGCTGGTCAACCCGACCGGCCGGTTCGAGATCGGTGGCCCGATGGGTGACGCCGGGCTGACCGGTCGCAAGATCATCGTCGACACCTACGGCGGGTACGCCCGCCACGGCGGCGGCGCGTTCTCCGGCAAGGATCCGTCCAAGGTGGACCGCTCCGCCGCGTACGCGATGCGGTGGGTCGCCAAGAACGTGGTGGCCGCCGGTCTGGCCGAGCGGTGCGAGGCGCAGGTCGCCTACGCCATCGGCAAGGCCCACCCGGTGAGCCTGTTCATCGAGACGTTCGGCACCGAGACAGTGCCGGTCTCCTCGATCGAGAAGGCCGTCACCGAGGTGTTCGACCTGCGTCCGGCCGCGATCATCCGGGACCTCAACCTGCTCCGCCCGATCTACCAGCAGACCGCCGCGTACGGCCACTTCGGCCGGGAGTTGCCGGACCTCACCTGGGAGAGCACCGACCGGGCCGCCGACCTCAAGTCGGCCGCGGGAGCCTGACCGCCACCACGCGTAGCGACCGGCGACCCGCGGACGGGTCGCCGGTCGCGCGCGTCTGCGTGGACGTCCCGCTGGCGCATCTGGACCGGCCGTTCGACTACCTGGTGCCGGCCGAGCTGGACGCGGTGGCGGTGCCCGGCACCCGGGTGAAGGTGCGCTTCGCCGGGCAGCTCGTCGACGGGTGGCTGCTGTCCCGCGCCGACGACTCCGGGCACACCGGCCGGCTCGCGTACCTGGAGAAGGTCGTCTCGCCGGAGCCGGTGCTGGCGCCCGAGATCGCCCGGCTGGCCCGGGCGGTCGCCGACCGGTACGCGGGCAGCCTCGCCGACGTGCTCCGGCTCGCCGTCCCACCCCGGCACGCCCGGGTCGAGAAGGAGCCCCGCGACGACCAGCCGGCCCCCGACGACGCGGCGCACGCCGAGCGGGTTGAGGACGGCCCAGCCGTGCCTATTGTCGACCCGCGCGGGTGGCGGGACTACCCGACGGGCCCGGCGCTGCTGCGGGCGCTCACCGACGGCCGGGCGCCCCGCGCGGTCTGGTCGGCGTTGCCCGGCGAGGACTGGGCGGCCCGCTACGCCGACGCGGTGGCGGCCACCGTCGCCGGCGGGCGCGGCGCGGTGGTCGTGGTGCCCGACGCCCGCGACCTGGACCGGCTGGACGCGGCGCTCACCGGCGTGCTCGGCCCGGGGCGGCACGTCAGCCTCTCCGCCGCCCTCGGGCCGGCCCGGCGCTACCGGGCGTTCCTCGCCGCCCGCCGTGGGCAGGTGCCGGTGGTGATCGGCACCCGGGCGGCGATGTTCGCCCCGGTGGACCGGCTCGGCCTCGTCGCCATCTGGGACGACGGCGACGACCTGCACTCCGAACCCCGGTCGCCCTACCCGCACGCCCGCGATGTGCTGCTCACCCGCGTCCAGCTCGCCGAGGCCGGCGCGCTGGTCGGCGGGTACGCCCGCACCGCCGAGGCGCAGCTGCTTGTGGAGACCGGCTGGGCGCGCGAGGTGGTCGCCGAACGGGCCACCGTGCGGGCCCGGATCCCGGCCATCGCGCCGACCGGCGACGACCCGCAACTGGCCCGCGACCCGGGGGCCGCCACCGCCCGGCTGCCCAGCCTGGCCTGGACGGCCGCTCGCGACGCCCTCCGGCAGGACCTGCCGGTGCTGGTGCAGGTGCCCCGCCGCGGCTATCTGCCGTCGATCTCCTGCGCCGAGTGCCGCACCCCGGCCCGCTGCGCGCACTGCTCCGGTCCGCTCGCGCTGCCCTCGGCCGGCGGCACCCCGGCCTGCCGGTGGTGCGCTCGGCTGGCCGCCGCGTACGCCTGCCCGGAGTGCGGTGGGCGGCGGCTGCGGGCCGCGGTGACAGGTGCCCGGCGGACCGCCGAGGAGTTGGGTCGGGCGTTTCCCGGCGTGCCGGTCCGCACCTCGGGGCGCGAGGAGGTGCTTACCGACGTGCCCGGCGGCGCGGCCCTGGTGGTGACCACGCCCGGCGCCGAGCCGGTCGCCGAGGGTGGCTACGGCGCGGTGCTGCTGCTCGACTCGTGGGCCCTGTTGACCCGGGCCGACCTGCGGGCCGGTGAGGAGGCGTTGCGCCGCTGGCTGGCGGCGGCGGCCCTGGCCCGTCCGGCGCCGGCGGGTCGGGTGGTGGTGGTCGCCGACGGTGCGCTCGCCCCGGTGCAGGCGCTGCTGCGCTGGGACGCCGCCTGGTTCGCCGGCCGGGAGTTGGCCGAGCGTCGGGAGTTGGGCTTCCCGCCGGCCGTCCGGATGGCGAGCGTCACCGGCCCGGCGGAGGCGGTGGCCGACCTGCTCGCCGCGGCCCGGCTGCCCGACGACGCCGAGGTGCTCGGGCCGGTGCCGGCCGAGGAGGGCCGGGAACGGATGCTGGTCCGGGTGCCCCGGGCCCGGGCTGCCGCGCTCGCCGAGGCGCTGCACTCGGCCGCCGGTGCTCGCGCCGCCCGCAAGGCCGCCGATCCGGTTCGTCTCCAGGTCGACCCGCTGAGCCTGTTCTGAGCGGTTTCGGTCGGTGCCGGCGAGCGGCGGCCCCGGCCCGCGTGGCTGGTCCTCGCACACCGCGTCCGACAAAGCGGTGGCGGTGGAGTGGTAGCATCGCCCGTCATATCAAGGCGTACGACGGCTCCAGGTCGCGACGGAGCGTCACAGGCGCCGTGCTGGGGCCGCCGCAGGATGGCGCGACGATGGCGGGAACGCGTCGGTCGGACGCGATGTCGATGATGTCTTTGAGCCGGTGAGCAGGGGTGGACCAGTCGTGACCGTTGGACAATCGATCGTCTTCAACGGCGACCTCGGCAGCGGCAAGAGCACCGTGTCGGTCGAGATCGCCAAGCGGCTCGGCATGCGCCGGGTCAGTGTGGGAGACCTCTACCGGGAGATGGCGCAACAGCGGCAGATGACCGCTCTGCAGCTCAATCTGCACGCCGAGCTCGACCAGGCCGTCGACGGCTACGTCGACCAGCTCCAGCGGGACATCGCCGCCTCCGGTGAGCGCCTCGTCATGGATTCCCGGCTGGCCTGGCACTTCTTCACCGACGCGCTCAAGGTCCACATGATCACCGAGCCGGGTGAGGCGGCCCGCCGGGTGCTCGCCCGGCCGTCCGGGCCGGCGGAGAGCTACGCCTCCCTGGAGGAGGCCGAGGCCAAGCTCCGGGAACGCAGCGCGAGCGAGCGCAGCCGGTTCATCGTCCGTTACGGGGTGGACAAGGCCCGACTGCGCAACTACGACCTGATCTGCGACACCACCCGTGCCTCGCCGGCCGAGGTGATCGAGCACATCATCGCCGCGTACGAGGGGACGCTCGGAGCTGAGGTGCTGCGTGACGGGCCGCCGCTGCTGCTGCTGGACCCGGCCCGCGTCTACCCGACCGAGGACATCGCCACCCTGCGGGGTCTGTGGGACACCGACTTCGTCGGCGACGTGGCCGAGGCCGGTGACGAGGCACTCGAGCCGCTGAAGATCGGGTTCACCGGCGAGTACTTCTTCGTCGTCGACGGCCACCGCCGGCTCAGCGCCGCCCTGCAGAACAATTTCTCCCTGGTCCCCGCCCAACTGGTCGCCGAGGTCGACGAGCCGGTAGTGGGTGGGATGACGGCCATCGACTACTTCGCCGCCCAGGTGCGCCCCGGCCTGGTCTACGACTGGGAGGCGGCGCACAAGATCCAGCTGCCGCTGCCCGAGCCCGCGCTGCTCCGCGGTGACGCGGTGCTCGCCGGGGATCCGGCCGCCGGCGCCTGAGCCGACCGTTGGGCCGGACCGGCACGCGGGGTGCGCGCCGGCCCGGCCATCTTGTGCAAACGTCGCGTCGAGGGATGCCTCAGCCGAGGACCACGCCGGAGGCGCCGACGCCGGCCATGCCCGAGAAGATGTCCTCGTAGTAGAACCGCCAGGCGCAGACCCGGCCGGCGGTGACGTAGCCGGTACAGGCCGTCGTCGTGTTGGTGTCGTCGATGGCGGTGTTGGTGCCGGTGGCCCAGACCTGCAGGGTGTTCGCCGCGTTCACGATCTCGACCGGGCCGCCGCTGTCACCCTGACCGACGGCGTTGGTGAAGGTGGTGCTCTCGGCCTGCACCTGACCGCAGACCGTGCCGAAGTTGCGCACGTTGATGCAGAGGTTGCGGGCCCTCACCTGGATCGAGCAGCGGGTGCCGGAGTACGCCCCGGAGGTGCACACGAAGTTGCCGACCTGACTGGCCGACGCGCCGATCACCTGGTTGCTGAACTCGCTGACCACCCCGCCGGCCGCGTTGGTGCTGTTGTTGAAGACCCGGCCGCCCGAGCTGCCGGCGAGGAGCAGGGTGTCCGAGCTGGTGTTGCGGGCGCTGACGGTGCCGATCGTCTGCCCGGTCGGGTCGGTCGCGAGGACGTTGAGGTTGGCGCAGTGCGCGGCGGAGAGCACCCGCGACACCCCGCCCTGCCACACGCCGAAGCCGGTCGAGCAGCCACCGCCGGTGGCGGTGTTGCGCCACGCGGCGCCACCCCACCAGGGCGGCGAGTCGTCCCATCGGGTCGCCGGCGAGGCGGCGACCCCGGTCTGCACTGTCACCGGGACGCCGGCGAGTGCCGTCGCGCCGAGCAGCCCGTCCTGGGTGCCGACGAGCAGGCCGGCGCCGTCGGCGCGCGGCCCGACCGTGGTGATCTCGTTGCCGGCCTTGGCCCGCAGCCGGTCGGCCGCGGCGAGGAGTTCCCGCTGTGAGTACGGGGCGGACAGCACCCGGGTCGCGACGGTGGCGCGGGCGGTGGCCACCAGGTTGGCCGGCGGCTCCCCCTTCCAGTAGACCTGGAGCTGGCGGGTGGTGGGGTCGGCGATGACACCGGCGAAGCCGGAACTAGCACTGCGCTCGGCGGCGTTCGTGATCCGCGCGGCGGCGGTGTTCATGCGCTGCTGCAGCCGGAGCAGCTCCGACCAGGAGGCGAAGCCACCGGGCACGGGTGTGCTGTCGACGAACAATCCGGTGCTGGCAGCCTTGCCTGCGGGTGCGGCGGTGGCCGGCGCGGCGGTCACGCCCGCGGCGAGCAGCGTGAGGCCGAACGCGGCGACGGCGGCGCGGCGCAGCAGCGACGGGGACCGCCGGACGGTCAGATGTGGACGGATCATCAGTACCTCTTCCCCCAGGGTTTGTGGAGCGGGTCGAACCCGCACCAGGACGGTGGCATGGGACGTCGGCTCCACGCGGCGCATCCTGGACGGGGCTGGACACGGCCGGACAGCGTCGGACGGTCCACCCTCCGACAGGGAACTGTCAGACATCGGCGCTCGCCTATCGAATGGCGCTGGGGCGGAATTAGCCTGCCCGTGCGCATCCGGGGCGGCCGGGTGACCGGGGGGTGGAGCCGCATGTCCGACCAACGGGTACCTCTCGTTCGACCGGCGGCACCGGGATCGCCCGCGGCGTTCGAGGTGGCCCGCGGCGGCGCCGAGGCGCAGACACTGCAGGAGCTGGCCGGGTTGCTGCGCCAGTTGCGCCGCCGGGAAGCCCGGCAGCAGGGCGAGACGCAGCTGACGTACCGGCAGCTGGCCGCGAAGACCGGCTGGTCGCGCGGGATCATCGGGGAGTACTTCGCCGGCAACATCCTGCCTCCGCCGGAGCGCTTCGACGCTCTCATCAGGCTGCTCGGGGCAACCCCCGCCGAGCAGGGAGTGCTCGCCACGGCACGGGACCGGGTCGAGGAGCGCCGTCGAAGCCCGAACCGGGACCACGCGACCACCGGACGGGCGAGCGCCGGGGCCGGACGGGCCAGGGCCGGCGGCCCGCGCACCGGTACGTTGTCGGCCCGGTTCCCGGTGCCCCGCCAACTGCCCCCGGCGCTGCCGGGTTTCGTCGGGCGTGCCGCCCAGCTCGCCGAGCTCGACGCCGCCTGCGCCGGGCCCGACGGGTCCGGGGACGGCGGCCTGGCGGCGGTCACCGTCATGACGTTGTCCGGCACGGCCGGGGTCGGCAAGACGACGCTCGCGGTGTACTGGGCGCACCGGGTCGCCGACCGTTTCCCGGACGGCCAGCTCTACGTCGACCTGCGCGGGTTCGACTCCTCCGGAGCGGTGGTGACGGCCGTCGAGGCGGTCCGGGGTTTCCTGGAGGCCCTTGAGGTGCCGCCCGAACGAATCCCCACCCACCTGCCCGCGCAGGTGGGCCTCTATCGCAGCCTGCTCGCCGGCCGCCGGATGCTGGTGCTGCTCGACAACGCCCGCGACATCGACCAGGTCCGTCCCCTGCTGGTCGGCAGCCCGAGCTGCCTGGTCCTGGTCACCAGCCGCAACCGGCTCGCCGGTCTGATCGCCGCCGAGGGCGCCCGGCCGATCGGCGTGGGCCTGCTCAGCACCGTCGAGGCCTGGCAACTGCTGGCCCGGCGGCTCGGCGCGGACCGGTTGGCGGCCGAACCGCAGGCGGTGGACGAGATAATCGAGCGGTGTGCGCGGCTGCCGCTGGCGCTGGCGGTGCTCGCCGCCAGAGGCGCGGCGAATCCCGCCTTCGGCCTGGCCACCCTCGCCGCCGAGCTGCGCGAGGCGCCGCACCCGCTGGACTCGTTCGACGGTGGCGACGCAGGCACCGACGTGCAGGCGGTCTTCTCCTGGTCGTACCGGAGCCTGACGCCTGCGGCAGCGCGCCTGTTCCGGCTGTTCGGCTGCCATCCGGGGCCGGAGATCGGGGTCGCCGCGGCGGCCAGCCTGGCCGGGCTGCCCCGCGGTCAGGTGCCTCGACTGCTGGCGGAGCTGGCCCACGCCCACCTGGTCACCGAGCAGGCCCCCGGCCGGTTCGGCGCGCACGACCTCCTCCGGGCGTACGCGGCGGAGCTGGCGGAACGTCTCGAGCCGGCGGAAGCCCGGCGGGCCGCGATCCGGCGTGGGCTGGACCACTACCTGCACACCGCCCACGCGGCCGCGCTGCTGCTGCAACCGGGCCGGGATCCGGTCACCCTGGCCGCCGCTCCACCGGGCGTGCTGCCCGAGGAGATCACCAACCACGGTCAGGCGCTGGCCTGGTTCACCATCGAGTACCCGGTGCTGCTGGCGGCGGTCGCACACGCCAGACGGGCCGGGTTCGACGGCCATGCCTGGCAGTTGGCCTGGACACTTGTGGACTTCCTGCAACGTCGGGGGCGTTGGACGGACCTGGCCGTCGCCCAGCGGACCGCCCTGGCCGGGGCGCGGCGGGCGGGCGACCGGCTCGGGCAGGCGAACGCCCACCGCGACCTGGCCCGGGTGCTCTCCCGGCTGGGCCGGGTGGACGAGGCAGCCCGGAACTACCGCCAGGCCCTTGTCATCTTCGAGGCGTTGGGTGATCACACCGGGCAGGCGCGTACCCACCGGGCGTTCGGCGCGATGCTCGACGGGCTCGGCCGGTACGCCGAGGCCCTGGACCACGGACAGCGGGCCCTGGCGCTGTACCGGGCCGCCGGCCATCCGGACGGGGAGGCCAGCGCCCGTAACGCGGTGGGTTGGGCCCACGCCCAGCTCGGCCAGTACGGGCCCGCGCTCGCGCACTGCGAGCAGGCGTTGGCGCTGCTGCGCCCGACCGGCGACCGGCACGGTGAGGCGAACACCTGGGACAGCCTCGGCTTCATCCACGCCCGGCTGGGTGACCACCGCGCGGCGGTGCGCTGTTACCAGCGGGCGCTCGGTTTGTACCGGCGGGTCAGCGACCGCTACGACGAGGCGGACACCCTGTCCCGGCTCGGCGAGAGCCGACACGCGGCGGGGGACACGCCAGGTGCCGTCCGCACCTGGCGGCGGGCCCTGGGCATCCTCGACGACCTCGGCCACCCCGACGTCGAGCGGGTGCGTGACCTGCTGAGCCGGGCGACGGCCAGCTGCTCGACGCCGGGCTGACCCTCGCCCACGAGCTGGTCGGAGGTCGGCGAGGGGTCGCCGCCGGGCGCGCTCGGCCGGCGCCCGGAGGTCGGCCGGTGACGCTTGGCACACCGGCGGTGGCCGATTGAGGTACGCCGGCCAGCGTGCGGCCGGGCACTCCGTAGACTGGTACGGCACCGCCCGTCCACCTGTCGAAGGAGCCATCCCGCGTGACCGTTCAGCCCATCCGTCTGTTTGGGGATCCGGTGCTGCGCACGCCGGCCGATCCGGTGGTCAACTTCGACGCCGAGCTGCGTCGGCTCGTCGCCGACCTCACCGACACGATGCGTGAGCAGAACGGCGCCGGCCTGGCCGCGCCGCAGCTCGGCGTGAGTCTGCGGGTGTTCACCTTCGACGTCGACGACGTGCTCGGGCACCTGATCAATCCGGTGCTCGAGTTTCCCGACGAGGAGGAGCAGGATGGCCCGGAGGGCTGCCTGTCGATCCCCGGGCTCTACTTCGACACCAAGCGTCGGCAGAATGTCGTCGCCAAGGGCTTCAGCTCCTTCGGCGACCCGGTGCAGATCGTCGGTAGCGGCCTGATGTCGCGTTGCGTCCAGCACGAGACCGACCACCTCGACGGGGTGCTCTTCCTGGACCGACTGGACCAGGAGGGGCGCAAGGAAGCCATGAAGGCGATCCGTGCGGCCGACTGGTACGACGGGGCGGCCCCACCCACGATCAAGCTGAGCCCGCACATCAGCGACCCCTTCGGTCTGGGTCGGTGACCCGATGCGTGTGATCTTCGCCGGTACGCCGGCCGTCGCCGTTCCCGCCCTGGCCGCCGTCGCCGCCTCCCGGCACGACCTGCTCGCCGTTGTCACCCGGCCGGACGCGCCCGCCGGGCGGGGGCGTGGCCTGTCCCGCTCCCCGGTCGGCGAGTGGGCCGACGCGCAGGGCGTCGAGGTGCTCAGGCCGGCCCGCCCCCGTGACCCCGAGTTCCTCGACCGGCTGCGCGAGCTCGCGCCGGACTGCGTGCCGGTGGTCGCCTACGGCGCGCTGGTGCCGCCGGCCGCCCTGGAGATCCCCCGGCACGGCTGGATCAACCTGCACTTCTCGGTGCTGCCCGCGTGGCGTGGCGCCGCTCCCGTGCAGCACGCCGTGCTGCACGGTGACGAGCTGACCGGGGCCAGCGTCTTCCAGTTGGAGGAGGGTCTGGACACCGGCCCGGTCTACGGCACCCTCACCGACGAGATCCGCGCCGCCGACACCTCCGGTGACCTGCTGGAACGGCTCGCCGACACCGGTGCCGGGCTGCTGGTGGCGGTGCTCGACGCGATCGCCGACGGCACCGCCCGAGCCGAGCCGCAGCCCGCCGACGGGGTGTCGCTGGCGCCGAAGCTGACGGTGGACGACGCCCGGGTGCGCTGGGGCGACCCGGCCTTCGCCGTGGACCGCCGGATCCGGGCCTGCACCCCGGCCCCGGGCGGCTGGACCATGTTCCGGGGCGAGCGGGTGAAGCTCGGCCCGGTCGTGCCGGTGCCCGACGGCCCCGACCTGAAGCCGGGGGAGTTGCTTGTGGAGAAGTCCCGGGTGTTGGCCGGCACGGCGACCGTGCCGGTGCGCCTCGGTGAGGTCCGCGCCGCGGGCAAGCGGGCCATGGGCGCGACCGACTGGGCGCGCGGCGTCCGGGTCGGCGCCGGAGAGGACTTCGCGTGACAGCCCCGGAGGGCACCCGCCCCACCCGCCCCACCCGTTCCGGCCCGCCCGCGGATCGTGGCGGGGACCGCCGGCCGGTCCGGCCACCACTGGACCGCCCGCGCCGTGCGGCGTACGAGGCGGTGGCCGCGGTGCACCGCGACGACGCGTTCGCCAACCTGGTGCTGCCCATCATCCTGCGGGATGAGGGGCTGTTCGGCCGGGACGCGGCCTTCGCCACCGAGCTGACCTACGGCACCCTGCGCAACCTGGGCACGTTGGACGCGATCCTGACCGACGCCGCCGGCCGGGACGTGGCCCGGATCGACCCACCGGTCCGCGACGCGCTGCGGCTCGGGGCGTACCAACTCCTGCACACCCGAGTGCCCGCGCACGCCGCGGTGTCGTCGACGGTGGACCTGGTCCGTTCGGTGGCACCGGGCGCGACCGGCTTCGCCAACGCGGTGCTGCGCGAGGTGTCCAGCCGGGACGCGGACGCCTGGGTGGCGAAACTCGCCCCGCCGATGGAGACCGACCCGGTCGGGCACCTGTCGTTGGCGTACAGCCATCCGCAGTGGATCGTGCGGGCCTTCTCCGAAGCGCTCGGCGGCGATCTCGGTGAGACGGCCCGGCTCCTGATCGAGGACAACGAGCGCCCCCCGGTGCACCTGTGCGCCCGGCCCGGCCTGATCGACCCGATCGAGCTGGCCGACCAGGTCGGCGGGGCGCCCGGCGCGTTCTCGCCGTACACCGTCTATCTGCCCGGCGGCGCGCCGGGCGACATCCCGGCGGTGGTCGACGGCCGTGCCCACGTCCAGGACGAGGGCTCCCAGCTGGTCGCCGCGGCACTCGCCGACGCGCCCCTGGACGGCCCGGACGGGCGCTGGCTGGACCTGTGTGCCGGCCCGGGCGGCAAGGCCGGCCTGCTCGGCGCGCTGGCCGCGCAGCGTGGCGCGCGGGTGACAGCGGTGGAGGTGGCCGAGCACCGCGCCCGGCTGGTCTCCCTGACGACCCGCGACCTGCCGGTGACAGTGCTGGCCATGGACGGTCGTGACGTCGGCGCCGACCCGAAGCTGCCGGAGCAGCACTTCGACCGGGTGCTTGTGGACGCCCCCTGCACGGGGCTGGGCTCGCTGCGGCGCCGGCCGGAGTCGCGGTGGCGCCGCCAACCGTCCGACCTGCCGCCGCTGACCCGGCTGCAACGGGAGTTGCTGGGAGCGGCGTTGCGGGCGGTCCGCCCGGGTGGTCTGGTCGCCTATGTGACCTGCTCGCCGCACACCGTCGAGACGCACGTGACAGTGACCGAGGCGGCCCGCCGCAGTGGGGTTGCGGTGGACTTCGTCGACGCCCGGTCGCTGCTGCCGGCCGGTATGCCCGGTCTGGGTGACGGGCCGACGGTGCAGCTCTGGCCGCACCGCCACGGCACCGACGCGATGTTCCTCGCCGTCCTGCGGCGAGGCTGACGGGCTCACGTCCGGCCGGTCACCCGACCGGCCGGACGCCAGACGCTCAGGTGACCGGGAGTCCCTTGGTGCCGGCGTTGCGCATCGAGCGGGTCAGGTTCCGGTCGGAGATCCAGAGGAAGCACTGCACGCCGCGGTTGCCGTTCTTCCACTCCTCCTCGTACGGCTGGTAGTAGATCGTGCCGGCGCGGAAGTCGAGTTGGGAGTTGTCCGGCACCTTGGCGTACCTGGCGATCATCGTCTGGCAGGCCCGGTGGGTCTTCTTGACGGTGCGGGAAAACTCGGCGTAGCTGATCTCCGGTGCCTGCCAGACCCCGACGAACTCGGCGTGGTGTCTGGCCGTGCAGGAGACCGGCACCATCTCGTCGATGTCGTCCTTGACCAGCTTCGGGTTGAAGCAGCGGTACGCCAGGGGCGCCGCGCCGGACAGCGCACCCCGGAGGCTGCCGGTGCGCGGGCCGACTGTGGTGTCGTCGATGCTGGCGATCTCGCTGACGTCGCAGCGGTACCAGCGGGCACCGCCCGCCCAGGCCTGTGGCGACGGCAGCACCACGGTCAGGCCGAGCCGCCCGGAACGCCAGTCGGCGCCCACCGCCTTGTTGACAGCCGTGTCGCACCCGGCCTGTGCGGCCCGCATGCCGACCGAGCCGGGCTGCGGGGGCGTGCCCGGCGCGGCGTTCGAGCCGGTGAGCGTGCCGACGTGCATGGTCTCCACCAGGTGCGAGTCGGTGCACGCCGTCGGGTTGTAGCCGCTCAGGAAGCCGACCTGCTGGGAGGTCGGGTGGCAGACGTCGGCGGCGGGCACGAACTGCTGCGCCGCGACGGGCGCCGGCCAGTCGTCGACGAGGTCGCTGTCGACTCCGGCGGGTGCGCTGCACCCGGCCAGCACCAGGGCCACTGCCGCACCCCCGGCGTACGCCGCCCACCACCGTCGCATCCCTGACCTCCCGCCACTGTGGCCTCCAGCCGGACCCCGCCGGTCGGTAGCGCCACGGCGCAGCAGCATACGGCACCGGTGCTCAGATGGCGGGCAGTCCCTCGGGGCCGGCGCCGCGCATCGAGCGGGTGAGTTTGCGGTCGTCGCTCCACAGGAAGCAGCGCACCCCACGGTCGCCCTCCTCCCACTCCCGTTGCGAGGGCGGGTAGTAGATGGACCCGGCCCGGTACGGCAGGTCCTTGTTGTTCGGCACGGCGGCGTACTCGGCGATCAACGCCATGCAGCGTTTGTGTGACTGCGCGGCGGAGCCGGTGAACTCGGCCCAGCTGGCGTCCCGTTCCTGGTAGACGCCCACGAACTCGGCGCGGTGCGGCTCGGTGCAGAGCACCGGCGCCATGTAGTTGAGGTTGTCGCCGATCAGCTTGGGGTCGAAGCAGCGGTGGGTCAGCGGGCTGTCGCCGATCAACGCGCCGCGCAGGCTGCCGGTGCGGTTCACCGGGCGGGTGTTGTCGATGCTGCCGGTCTCGCTGAGGTCGCAGCGGAACCAGCGCGCGCCGCCGGCCCAGGCCGGCCCCGAGGGCAGCGCCAGGGACAGCGCGAGTCGGGCCGTGTGCCAGTCGCCACCGAGCACCTCCCGGGCCCGTTGGTCGCACTCGGCGCGGGCCGTGCGCAGCGCCGGCGATCCGGGCTCCGGCCGGGTCTCGGTCAGCGCGTCGGGCCCGACGAAGGTGCCGACGTGGATGGCCTCGGCCAGGTGGTTGCGCGCGCAGTCCACTGTCTCGTAGGTGCTGGCCTGCACGACCGCGGTGATCCGGGGCAGGCAGGTGTCGGTGGCGGGGGCGAACGGCGTCGGGGCCCGCAGCGCCGGCCAGTCGTCGGTGAGATCACCGTCCGCGCCCCGCGCCGGCGCGCAGCCGGCCAGCAGCATCGTCGTGACGCCGGCCAGCACCAGCGCTGGAAGCCACCGTCGCATCGTCCGCCCTTCCGGGAGCTGGCGGCCGGTCACCGCGCCCCGCGGCGAAACCCCGGCGGGCGTGCGCCCTTCGGCACCGTCCCGGTTGGAGTGTCGTCGCGTTTCCGTCGATCGGCCAGCCACTCATGTCTGTTCGTCCGGATTCGGCAGTCCGGAGCGACTAATTCTGCACCACTGGTCACTGTCGCATCACAGCGCGTCGGAGTTGGTGCCGCGATGCGGGTGACGGGTGACCGCGTTCGTACACTGGCCCCGTGACCGTACCGCCGCCGATCGTCGCGCCGAGCATTCTGGCCGCCGATTTTGCCCACCTCGCCGAAGAGGTCCGTGCCGTCGAGGACGCCGCGGACTGGTTGCACGTCGACGTGATGGACAACCATTTCGTGCCGAACCTGACCATCGGGTTGCCGGTGGTGCAGAGCCTGCGGGCGGTCACCGCGATGCCGTTCGACGTGCACCTGATGATCGAGGATCCGCGCCGGTGGGCCCCCGGTTACGCCGACGCGGGGGCGTACAACGTCACCTTCCACGCGGAGGCGGCCGACGACCCGGTGGCGCTGGCCAAGGACCTGCGCTCGGCGGGCGCGAAGGCCGGTCTGGCCATCGACCGGGACACCCCGATCGAGCCGTACCTGGACCTGCTGCCCAGCTTCGACACGCTGCTGATCATGACGATCAAGGCTGGTTTCGGTGGGCAGCGGTTCATCCCGCAGTTGCTGGATAAGGTGCGGGCCGCCCGCCGGCACGTCTCGGCCGGGCACCTGGAGCTGCGCATCGAGGTGGACGGCGGGATCGCCGCGGACACCATCGAGCAGGCCGCCGCCGCCGGCGCCGACGCGTTCGTGGCCGGCACCGCGGTGTACGGCGCCGCCGACCCGGCGGAGGCGGTGCGCCACCTGCGGGCACTGGCGCAACGCGCGGCTCCCGGGGCCTGAGGTGGAGCCCGAGGTCGACCGCAAGGACATCATCCTCGTCGTCGACGACGACGAGGACATCGCTCGTTTCGTCGAGTTCAACCTGCGGCTGCACGGCTTCGAGGTGATCCACGCCAGCGACGGCCAGGAGGCCCTGGAGGTCATCGAGCGCCAGCGGCCGGACCTGGCGGTGGTCGACCTCATGATGCCCCGCGTCGACGGGTTGGAGCTGACCCGGCGGCTGCGCGCCGACCCGATGACCTCCGCCCTGCCGGTGATCATGCTGACGGCCAAGGGGATGACCGTCGACAAGGTGCACGGGCTCAGTGCCGGCGCCGACGACTACCTGGTCAAGCCGTTCGACACCGCCGAGCTGGTGGCCCGGGTCTCGTCCACGCTGCGCCGCAACAAGGAGTTCCGGGAGGTCTCCCCGTTGACCGGGCTGCCCGGCAACAGTCGGATCCGTCGGGAGATCACCGACCGGGTGCGACAGGGGGTGGACTACGCCGTCGGCTACGTCGACATCGACCGGTTCAAGAGCGTGAACGACCGGTACGGTTTCGTCCGTGGCGACGACTTCATCTCCGCGTTGGCCCGCAGCCTGCACCGGGCGGTGGTGGGTGTCGGTCTGCCGCCGGCCTTCCTCGGACACGTCGGCGGTGACGACTTCGTCATCGTCTGCGCCCCGGACCAGGTCCGCCCGCTGACCTCCCGGGCGGTGGTGGACTTCGAGAACGCCGCCGACACGCTCTACGACCCGACCGACCGGGAGCGCGGCTTCGTCGAGCTGAAGGACCGGCGCGGCAACATCCGTCGCGCCGCCCTGGTCACGCTGTCCATCGGGGTGTCCCTCTCCGACGCCGTCAAGCGGTTCACCGACCCCCTTGAGGTGATCGCGGTGGCCTCGGAGATGAAGACGGTCGCCAAGAGCCAACCCGGGTCGTACGTGGCAGTGGACCGGCGTCGCGGCGTCACCTGACGCGTGATCCCGCTGTGAAGTAGCTCGCGTGGGTGGCGACGCACCCCCGTCGGCGTGTAAGACTGCCCTGTACCCACCACGCGCTGGCGGGACTCGGTGAAATTCCGAACCGGCGGTGATCCACGGTCCAACCGTGGTCAGCCCGCGACCCGGACGGCTCTGCCGCCCGGTGGACCTGGTGAAAATCCGGGGCCGACGGTTGGGAGCGGTTCGTCCGCACCCAGACAGTCCGGATGGGAGACAGCGCGCGGGACGGACGGGTCCGAGCCGGCCGCTGGCTTCAGCGTGCCGTGCCGACCCTCCGGGGGCGGCTGTGCCGTTCCCGGAATCCGCCACCGCCTGCCCGTGGCCCCATGGCCGCCGCCTCCCTGACCGCCCGCGCGGATCGGCGAGTGAGAGGGCAGGGCAGGGCGATGGCCAGCGTCTCCGTCGACGAGGCGATGCGGCGTGCGATCGAGTTGGCGGCACGCGGGCTCGGCACCACCAGTCCCAATCCGGTGGTCGGCTGCGTGCTGCTCGACGAGGACGGCCAGGTCGTGGGCGAGGGCTTCCACGCGTACGCCGGCGGGCCGCACGCCGAGATCGTCGCGCTGGCGCAGGCCGGGCAGCGCGCCAAGGGCGGCACCGCGGTCGTCACTCTGGAACCCTGCGACCACACCGGCCGCACCGGCCCCTGCAGTTCCGCGCTCGTCCAGGCCGGAATCTCCCGGGTGGCCATCGCCGTACCCGACCCCAACCCTGTCGCGTCCGGGGGTGCCGCCACCCTGCGCGCCGCCGGGGTCCGTGTCGATCTGGGGGTACGCGGCGAGGAGGCCGAGGCCGGCAACGTCGCCTGGCTGACCTCGATGCGCCGCGGCTGGCCGTACGTCATCTGGAAGTACGCCGCCACGCTCGACGGGCGCTCCGCCGCGGCGGACGGCACCAGCATGTGGATCACCTCGGAGGCGGCCCGGATCGACGTGCACGCGCTGCGCGGCACTGTCGACGCGGTGCTCGCCGGGGTGGGCACCGTGCTCGCCGACGACCCCCGGTTGACCGCCCGCAACCTGCGCGACGGCAGCCTGGCCATCCGGCAGCCGCTGCGGGTGGTCGTGGACAGCTCGGGGCGTACCCCGGTTGACGCCCGGGTCCGCGACGGCGCCGCGCGGACGTGGATCGCGACCGCCGACGAGGTCGGCGCCGGCCCGGACGGCCGGGTCGACCTGTCGGCGCTGCTCGCGGCGCTGCACCAGCGTGGAATCCGCGCGGTGCTGTTGGAGGGTGGCCCCCGACTGGCCGGCGCGTTCCTGCGGGCCGGCCTGGTCGACAAGATCGTCTCCTACGTCGCGCCCCGGTTGCTCGGCGCCGGCCCGACCGCCCTGGTCGACGCGGGAGTGACCACCATCGCTGAGGCCATCGATCTGGAGTTCGTCGACGTTACGCAGATCGGTCCGGATCTTCGGATCACCGCTTTGCCCCGCAAAAGGGAGGGCTGACATGTTCACCGGCATTATCGAGGAGTTGGGCGAGATCGTCCGGGTTACGGCGACGGCGGGCGATTCGGCGCTTGTCGCCGTGCGCGGTCCGTTTGTCACGTCCGACGCCCGACACGGCGACTCCATCGCGGTCAACGGCGTCTGCCTGACCGTCGTGGAGGTCAGCGACGGGGTCTTCACCGCCGACGTGATGGGGGAGACGCTGCGCCGCTCCGCGCTCGGCGCGCTGAGCGTCGGCGACCCGGTCAACCTGGAGCGGGCCGCCGCCCTCGGCAGCCGGCTCGGCGGGCACCTGGTGCAGGGCCACGTCGACGGCGTCGGTGAGCTGATCTCCCGGGAGCCGGCCGAGCAGTGGGAGACCGTCCGGTTCCGACTGCCCGCCGCGCTGTCCCGGTACGTGGTGGAGAAGGGCTCGATCACCATCGACGGGATCTCGCTGACCGTGGCCGAGGTGGGCGCGGACGAGTTCGCCGTCGGGTTGATCCCGACCACGCTCAAGCTGACCACGCTCGGTGCCAAGGGTGTTGGCGACCCGGTCAACCTGGAGGTCGACGTGCTGGCCAAGTACGTGGAGCGGCTGCTCGGCAACCGGCTCACCGACACCGACGGTCACGGCGTGGCCGCCGGCACCGGGCCGGTGGCGTGATGGGTCCGCTCAGCTGGCTGTTGGACGCCCAGGTGCAGGTGGCCGGCTCGCCGGTGCTGGCCCGGGAGGTCGTCGGCAACGCCTTCGGGCTGATCTCCGCGCTGCTCGGGCTGCGCCGGCTGGTCTGGGCGTGGCCGGTCGGGATGATCGGTAACGCGCTGCTGCTCACCGTCTTCCTCGGCGGGGTGTTCGTCACCCCGCAGGAGCACGACCTGTACGGGCAGGCCGGCCGGCAGGTGTTCTTCTTCGCGGTCAGCGTCTACGGCTGGTGGCGCTGGCAGCGCAACCGTCGCGCCGACGCCGGTCAGGCGGCGGTCGTCCCGCGCTGGGCCACCGGGCGGGAGCGGCTGATGCTGCTGCTGGCCGCCGCGGTCGGCACCGCCGCGGCGTACCCGGTGCTCAAGGCACTGGGCTCGTGGGGTCCGCTGCCCGACGCCTGGATCCTCACCGGCAGCCTGCTGGCCACCTACGGCATGGCCCGTGGCTGGGTGGAGTTCTGGCTGCTCTGGATCGCTGTCGACGCGGTCGGCGTGCCGCTGCTGCTGCGCGGCGGCTTCTATCCGTCGGCGGTCATGTACCTGATCTACGGCGCCATCTGCGCCTGGGGCTTCGCCGCCTGGTGGCGCACCTCGCGCGCCACCCGGCCAGCCCCCGCCCGTCCCATCTACACGGAGGCCGTCGCGTGACCAGCTTCGGGGATATCGAGCAGGCGATCGCGGAGATCGCCGCCGGCCGGCCGGTCGTCGTGGTCGACGACGCCGACCGGGAGAACGAGGGCGACCTGATCTTCGCGGCCGAGCTGGCCACGCCGGAGCTGATGGCGTTCATGGTGCGCTACACCTCCGGGTACGTCTGCGTGGCGTTGACCGAGCGCGAGGCCGACCGTCTCGACCTGCCGCCGATGCACCACACCAACCAGGATCGGCGCGGCACCGCGTACACGGTGACCGTGGACGCCCGGGAGGGGATCAGCACCGGCATCTCGGCGGCCGACCGCGCCCACACCAGCCGGCTGCTCGCCGCCGCGGCGACCGATCCGACCGACCTGGCCCGGCCCGGGCACGTGGTGCCGCTGCGCGCCCG
This sequence comes from Micromonospora sp. NPDC005215, assembly GCF_040607915.1. Classification (NCBI taxonomy): domain Bacteria; kingdom Bacillati; phylum Actinomycetota; class Actinomycetes; order Micromonosporales; family Micromonosporaceae; genus Micromonospora; species Micromonospora sp. NPDC005215. Next base: position 91,275 of record NZ_JBEXHQ010000018.1, read on the forward strand.
CGAGGGCGGGGTGCTGCGTCGATCCGGGCACACCGAGGCGGCGATCGACCTGACCCGGCTGGCCGGGCTGCGTCCGGCGGGCGTGCTCTGCGAGCTGGTCAACGACGACGGCACCATGATGCGGGTGCCGGACCTGGAGAAGTTCTGCGCCGAGCACGGCCTCACGCTGATCACCATCGCCGACCTGATCGCCTACCGGCGGCGTACCGAGAAGCAGGTCGAACTGGTCGCGGACGCCCGGATGCCCACCCGGCACGGGGTGTTCCGGGCGCTCGGCTACCGCGCCGAGCACGATCCGGCCGAACACGTCGCCATGGTGCTGGGTGACCTCGGCGACGGCCAGGACGTGCTGGTCCGGGTGCACTCGGAGTGCCTCACCGGGGACGTGTTCGGCTCGCTGCGCTGCGACTGCGGGCCGCAGTTGGACGCCGCGCTGGCCCGGGTCGCCCACGAGGGCCGGGGCGTGGTCCTCTACGTCCGCGGACACGAGGGGCGCGGCATCGGGCTGTTGCACAAGCTTCAGGCGTACCAGTTGCAGGACTCCGGACGCGACACCGTCGACGCCAACCTCGACCTGGGCCTGCCGGCCGACGCCCGCGACTACGGCACCGGCGCGCAGATCCTCTACGACCTGGGCGTGCGCTCGATGCGACTGCTGACAAACAACCCGGCCAAGCGGGCCGGGCTGGAGGGGTACGGGTTGACCATCACCGGCCGGGAGGGGTTGCCGGCCGGGGCGCACCCGGAGAACCTGCGGTACCTGCGCACCAAGCGGGACCGGATGGGTCACCTGCTGGACGAGTTGGACGAAGTGTCCGAGGCGCCGCTGGGGCGTCCGGTCGCCAACGACGAGATCGGAGCATGACGATGGCGGGTTTCGGTGAGCCGGGAGTCGACGCGGTGGACGCAGCGGGGCTGACCGTCGGGATCGTGGCCGCCCGGTGGCATGGTGACCTGACCGACCACATGCTGGAGCGGGCCGTGGCGGCCGCCGAGGCGTGCGGGGCGCGTTCCGTCGTCGCCCGGGTCGCCGGCTCGGTCGAGCTGCCGGTGGTGGCCCAGGCCCTGGCACGCCGCTGTGACGTGGTGGTCGCTCTCGGCGTGGTGGTGCGCGGTTCCACAGCGCACTTCGACTACGTCTGCCGCTCGGTGACCGACGGGCTGACCCGGGTGGCGCTGGACGAGGGCAAGCCGGTGGCGCACGGGGTGCTGACCGTGGAGACCATCGAGCAGGCCCGCGACCGGGCCGGTCTGCCCGGCTCGGCCGAGGACAAGGGCTGGGCCGCCACGGTGGCCGCGCTCGACGCGGCGCTCGCCGTGCGAACGGTGGCGGCGGGCAACGCCCAGCGGGTCGGCTTCGGCGGCTGACGCAGCTCCACCGGCGGCCGGGCTCAGCGGCGGCCAGGTTCGGCGGCGACCAGGTTCAGAGGCGACCGGCCTCGATGATCCGGTGCAGGAACTGCCGGGTCCGGGGCTGGGTCGGCTCGCCGAGCACCTGCTCCGGCGGTCCGCTCTCGACGACCCGCCCGCCGTCGAGGAAGCAGACCTGGTCGGCGACCTCACGGGCGAAGCCCATCTCGTGGGTGGCCAGCACCATGGTCATGCCGTCGGCCTTCAGGTCCCGGATCATCGCCAGCACCTCACCGACGAGTTCCGGGTCCAGCGCGGAGGTGATCTCGTCGAGCAGCATCAGTCGAGGTGAGTTCGCCAGTGCCCGGACGATCGCCACCCGCTGCTGCTGCCCGCCGGAGAGCCGGTCCGGGTAGGCGTCCGCCCGGGCGCCGAGACCCACCCGGTCGAGCAGCTCCCGGGCCTGCGCCTCCGCCTCCGCCCGGGCCCGCCGGTGTACGCGCCGCGGCGCGAGGGTGATGTTGTCCAACACGCTCAGGTGCGGGAAGAGGTTGTACGCCTGGAACACCATCCCGATCCGCCGGCGGACCCGGTCCGGGTCCACCCGGGGATCGGAGATGTCCTCCCCGTCCAGCTCGATGGTGCCGTCGTCCAGCTCCTCCAGCAGGTTCACGCAGCGCAGCAGGGTGGACTTGCCCGAACCGGAGGCGCCGATCAGCGCGACCACCTGATGCTCGGCGACCGTCAGGTCGAGGTGGTCGAGCACGACGGTGCCGGCGAACTCCTTGCGCAGACCCCGGCAGCGCAGCAGCGCCATGGTCAGCCTCCCGACTGTCGGCGGGCCGCGCGCAGCGTCACCCAGTCGGTGACCGCGATGAGCGGGATCGCGAGCAGCACGAAGAGCACCCCCGCCACGACGTACGGCGTGTAGTTGAACGACTGGGCGGTGGCGATCTGGGCGGCGCGGACCGCGTCGATCGGCCCGGCGAGCGAGACCAGCCCGACGTCCTTCTGCAACGCCACCACGTCGTTGAGCAGCGGTGGCGCCACCCGGCGGACGGCCTGCGGCAGGACCACGTGCCGCATCGTCTGCCGGTAGGTCAGGCCCAGCGAACGGGCCGCCGCGAGCTGGCTGGGATGCACCGACTCGATGCCGGCCCGGAACACCTCGGCAAGATAACCGCCGTAGGTGAGGATCAACGCGAGCCCGCCGAGCACCAGCACCGGTGGCATGCCCTGCAGACGCAGGCCCGGCACGCCGAGGGTGAGCAGGTAGAGCACGATGATCAGCGGCAGACCGCGGAAGGTGTAGGTGTAGCCGGCGGCCAGCGCCCGGACCGGAAAGAAGATCGGGCCGCGCAGCGTCCGCAGCACCGCGATCACCAGCCCGAGCACCAGCGCGCCGATCGCACAGCAGACCAGCAGTCGGACGTTGAGCCAGAGCCCGCCCAGCACCGCCGGCAGCGCGTCCCGGGCGATCGCCGGGTCCAGGAACGACTGCCGGACCCGGTCCCAGCCGGGCGCACCCGTCACCGCGACGACCAGCAGCGTGCCGAGCGCCGCCGTGGAGCAGGCCGCGACAAGCACGCTGTAGATGGTCTGCCGGTTCCGGTACGCCGACCGCCGCCGCTGCGCCTCGGAGGGAACGTGATCGAGCAGGGTCACCGCAGCTCGGCCGCCCCCGCCACCTGCGCGAGCCACTTCTGCTCCAACTGCTTCAGCGTGCCCGCCTCGGTGAGCTGACCGACCGCGCCGGTGACGCAGGAGGTCAGCGGCGAGTTCTTGTCCAGCAGCAACCCGAAGGCCTCGGGCGTGCCGACCTGCGGCACCTGCCCGACGATCGTCGCGTCGGTGATCTCCGCGCCGGTGATGTAGAAGGCGGTCGGCAGGTCCACCACCAGACCGTCGATCTGCCCGTTCTGCAGGGCCTTCTTGGCGTCGTCGTTGCTGTTGTAGACCTGAGGCTTTCTGGTCGGCTTGAGCACGTCGGTGATCGCCTGGTAGCTGGTGGTGCCGACCTGGGCGCCGAGCCGGGCGTCACGGAGGTCCGCCAACGACTTCCGGCCGGCGAACTTGGAAGACTTCAACGCGATCACGGTCTGCCGAACCAGGTAGTACGGCGCGGAGAAGTCGACAGCCCGCTTGCGCTCCTCGGTGATGGAGAACTGGTTGATGTCGAAGTCGAAGTCCTTCGGCCCGGGTGCGATGGCGGTGTCGAACTTGACCCGGGTCCAGGCGACATCCGCGCGGGCGTAGCCGAGCTTCTCGGCCACCGCGTACGCGACGGCGGATTCGAAGCCCTCGCCGTTGTCCGGCTTGTCCTTGGCGAACCACGGCTCGTACGCGGGCTGGTCGGTGGCGATGGTGAGCTTGCCCGGTGTACGCGTGGGCAGGCTGTCCCTGGCACAGGAGGGTGCCGCGGTGACAGTCGGGTTCGGTTTCTCCTGTGGCGCGCACCCGCCGGTGGCGACGACGACCGCACCGGCGAGGGTGAGCGCGAAAAGACGTGAGCTGCTGGCCATGGCCGACAGCGTAGAGCTCCACGCGCATCGATCGAAGATATTCCCACCGTGGTGGTAGGGAATTGTCCGCTTGCTGGATTCCGGCGGACCCGGACGCGGGGCGCCGCCCCGGCGGCTGGAAGAATCGTCCACCGTGAAGACGTTCGAGGAGTTGTTCGCCGAGCTGCAGGCCAAGGCCGCCGCCGGCACCCCGGGCTCGGGCACCGTCGCCGCCCTGGAAAAGGGCGTGCACTTCATCGGCAAGAAGGTCGTCGAGGAGGCGGCCGAGTCGTGGATGGCCGCCGAGCACGAGGGGCCGGAGCGCACCGCCGAGGAGATCTCCCAGCTGCTCTACCAGGTCCAGGTGCTCATGCTCGCCAGTGGTCTCGACCTCAAGGACGTCTACCGACATCTGTGAGTGCCCCCACCCGTTGATCGCCATCCGGATCGAAGGAGCACTCCCGTCATGTTGCGTGTCGCCATTCCCAACAAGGGCACCCTGGCCGAGCCGGCCGCCCAGATGCTGCGCGAGGCGGGCTACCGCCAGCGCACCGACCCCAAGGACCTCGTCTGCCGCGACGAGGCCAACGACGTCGAATTCTTCTACCTGCGCCCCAAGGACATCGCCACCTACGTCGGGTCCGGTGACCTCGACCTCGGGATCACCGGCCGGGACCTGCTGATCGACTCGGCCGCGCCGGCGGAGGAGGTCGTCGACCTCGCCTTCGGTCAGGCCACCTTCCGCTTCGCCGCACGCCCCGACGACATCGCCTCCGTGCGGGACCTGGGCGGGCACCGGATCGCCACCGCGTACCCCGGGCTGGTCGAGCGGCACCTCGGCGAGGCGGGCGTCCAGGCCGACGTGATCCGCCTCGACGGCGCGGTGGAGAACGCCGTACGCCTCGGCGTCGCCGACGTGATCGCGGACGTCGTGGAGACCGGCGCCACCCTGCGTCAGGCGGGCCTCGTGGTGTTCGGCGAGCCGCTGCTGCGCTCCTCGGCGGTGCTGGTCCGCCGCGCCGCCGCGCCGCCGCACCCGCAGTCCGCGCAGCTGCTGCGCCGCCTGCACGGTGTGCTGGTCGCGCGCCGCTACGTGATGCTCGCCTACGACGTGCCGGCCGGTCTGCTGGAACGGGCCAGCGGGCTCACCCCCGGCATCGAGTCGCCGACCGTGTCGCCGCTGCACCGCGAGGGGTGGGTGGCGGTGCAGGCGATGGTGCTCCGTGACGACGTCCACCGCATCATGGACGAGCTGTACGAGCTGGGCGCCCGCGCCATCCTGGTCACCAACATCCACGCCTGCCGGCTCTGACCGATCACCTCGATCTCCTTGAAACGGGGGTGTCCGGCCCGCCGCGACACCCCCGTTTCCCTGATCCGGAGTGGATCTATCGCCCAGCGACGACGTCAGGCGCGAGGAGCGCGCGACAACCGCACCCGAAGCTGGCGGGTTGCCGGGGGGGCCTGGCCTGGCCTGGCCTGGCCTGGCCTGGCCTGGCCTGGCCTGGGGCTTTGGCCGGACGCCTGAGAATGAGGTTTGAGGCATTGCCCAGCGGGTGGTGCGTTTGAGGGGCTGGGTGCGAATGGCAGACTGGTCGGGTGAGTGAAACCGAGCTGGTCCGCCTGAAGCCCCGCCGCATCCGCGTGGTCTGTTGGTCGGCGGCGGTCGCGCTGGTGGTGGTGTTCGGTCTGGTGGCCACCTCGCTGAGTGGGCCGACCGGCGACGGTTACGGCAGCTTTCAGCGCGGCGACCAGATCGCCATGATCGGCCTGGGCGTCTTCGGCGCGCTGGGCTTCCTGCTGTTCACCCGTCCGCGGGTGGAGGCGGACGCTCGGGGCATTCGGGTCCGCAACGTCATCAGCTCCTACGAGCTGCCCTGGGAGGTCGTGCGGGGAGTCCGGTTCGACCGGGGCGCGCCGTGGGCCAGCCTGGAGCTGCATGACGACGACCTGCTGCCGATGGTCGCCCTGCAGGCTGCCGACAAGGAGCTGGCCGTCAACGGGGTCCGCGCGCTGCGGCGGCTGCACCAGGCGCACCAGGCCCGTCTCGCCGAGCGCGCCAGCGGCCGCTGACCCGCACCCACGCCCTACCTGTCCCACCGTCCGCGCTGGCATCGGCCCGCACCCGCGCGTCGCCACCGCCCCCTGCACCCCGCCCGCGCTCGCGCGCTCGCGAGCCTGCCCGCGCTCCCACGGCAAGATCCGGACAACTTCTCTGAAACTGCTGCCTCCGGCCACGCTGAGACAGCAGTTTCAGGGTAGTTGTCCGGATCTTGGCAGTGCCGGCACGACCGGGGTGACCGGAGCTTTCGATCCGAGGTCGTGCCCGGTTTGGGGGCGGCCGGGGCGCGGGTGTAGTGTAATCGAGTCGACCAGGCTGTCTCCGCATGCGAGCAGGCAGCCTTGAAAGCGGAGCGCCTGCTCCCACCCGAGTCGCCGCTACGGTGGCCGGGTCCGGTCACCGGTTCCGGGCACGTCCCGGCGCCGGACGTGTGATCCTGTGATCGCGCCGACCGGTCGAGCGGGCCCTGGCATGCGCCGGGGCCTTCTGCTTTCCAGGTCGGTTCCCACCTGGGAGCCGCCGGGGTCGGTACCTGAGCAGAAACGACTCGAGGAGGCCCCATCAGCGTCGAACCACGCGTGAACGAGCAGATCCGGGCACGTGAGGTCCGACTGGTCGGCCCCGAGGGTGAGCAGGTGGGCATCGTCCCGCTGGAGCGCGCCCTTCAGCTGGCCGCGGACGTCGATCTGGACCTGGTCGAGGTTGCGCCGATGGCGCGCCCGCCGGTGTGCAAGCTCATGGACTTCGGCAAGTTCAAGTATGAGAGCGCACTGAAGGCGCGCGAAGCGCGGCGTAATCAGCAGCAGACCGTCATCAAGGAAATGAAGCTTCGGCCGAAGATCGACCCGCACGACTACGAGACCAAGAAGGGTCACGTGGTGCGGTTCCTCAAGGCGGGCGACAAGGTCAAGGTGACGATCATGTTCCGCGGTCGCGAGCAGAGCCGCCCGGAGCTGGGTTACCGGCTCCTGCGTCGGCTCGAATCCGAGATCACGGACCTGGGATACGTCGAGGCCGCCCCCAAGCAGGACGGCCGAAACATGATCATGGTTCTCGCTCCGCTTCGGGCCGTCAAGGCCTCCGCGGTCGCCGCTACGGCGTCCCGCGGTGCACCTCGGGACCGGGCAGGGGACGAGTCGGCCGCTCCGGAAGCCGATGAGACCGCAGCGGTCGGCGAGACCGCAACAGCCAGCGAGACCGCAACAGCCGGCGAGACCGCAACAGCTGGTGACACCGGCACCGCCGCCGATACCAGCGGCGAGTAACAGGGGAGAAGACGTTCCACATGCCGAAGATGAAGAGCCACACGGGTATGGGCAAGCGGGTCAAGGTGACCGGCCGTGGCAAGATCGTGGCCGAGCAGGCTGGCAAGCGCCACCTGTTGGAGGGCAAGTCTTCCACCCGTACCCGCCGGTTGACCGGCACGGTCGAGGTGGCCAAGGCTGACGTCAAGCGCATCAAGAAGCTGCTCGGCCGCTGACGCGCGCCACCCTTACGTTTTAAGGAGTTGAGATGGCACGCGTCAAGCGGGCTGTGAACGCCCAGAAGAAGCGTCGTACCCTGCTGGAGTCTGCGAGTGGTTACCGCGGTCAGCGCTCCCGGCTGTACCGCAAGGCCAAGGAGCAGGTGCTGCACTCGATGCAGTACGCCTACCGGGACCGTCGCGACCGCAAGGGCGACTTCCGGCAGCTGTGGATCCAGCGGATCAACGCGGGCGCCCGGGCGAACGGGATGACCTACAACCGCATGATCCAGGGCATGCGTCTGGCTGGCATCGAGGTCGACCGCAAGATCCTGGCCGACATGGCTGTCAACGACGCCGCTTCGTTCGCGGCGATCGTCGAGCTGGCCCGGGCCGCGGTCACGGCCGAGGGCACCGGCGGCGCGGCGGCTCAGGCCGCCTGATCCCCACGCACCAGAGCGAGGCGTCTCCCGTGTCGGCACCGCCGTCCGGGAGGCGCCTCAATCGTGCCGAAGGAGCGCACACCATGGCCTTCACCCCGCGTACCCCCAGGGTTGTCGCCGCCCGGCGGTTGCAGCGCCGGCGCGACCGCGACGCCGCCGGCCGATTCCTGGCCGAGGGACCGCAGGCGGTCCGCGAGGCCCTGGCACGGCCGGGGGTGGTCACCGAGCTGTTCGGTACGCCCGCCGCGCTCGACCGGCACCCCGAGTTGGCCGCCACGGCGGCCCGCGCCGACGTGCCGGTGTCCGAGGTGACCGACGACGCCCTCGCGGCGTTGGCCGAGACCGTCGCCCCGCAGGGGCTGGTCGCCGTCTGCCGGCACCTGGACGTGTCGTTGGAGCAGGCTCTCGCGAACGCCCCCCGGCTGGTGGCGGTGCTCGCCGAGATCCGTGACCCGGGCAACGCCGGCACGGTGCTGCGCACCGCCGACGCGGCCGGTGCGGGTGCGGTGGTCTTCGCCGGCGACGCCGTCGACCCGTACAACGGCAAGTGTGTGCGGGCGTCGGCCGGCAGCCTCTTCCACGTCGACGTGGTCCGCGCGGCCGACCCGGCCGGAGTGGTCGACGCGCTGCGGGCCGCCGGGCTGTCGATCTTCGCCACCACGGGGTACGGCGACAGCGACCTGGACGACCTGACCGACTACGGCCGGCTCGTCGGGCCCACCGCCTGGCTGTTCGGCTCGGAGGCGCACGGCCTGCCCGAGGAGTTGACCTCCGCCGCCGACGCCCGGGTGCGGGTGCCGTTGTACGGGCGCGCGGAGAGCCTCAACCTGGCTGCCGCGGCGGCGGTGTGCCTGTACGCTTCAGCGAGAGCGCAGCGCTGAGGGTGATCACGCCCGGCGCGACTGACAGCAGGGGAGAGCGTCCGTCCATGAACGCGCCACGGCGTTCGTTTAGCCAGCCCGCCGGTGTCGGCGGGCGGCGGGCCTGACCTGCTCCCTGCACAACTCCTACCGGCGGGCTGCGGCACAGCCGCGCGTCCGTAGACTCGCCTAGCCGCCCCGCTGAGGGCTGGCGCCGCCGTGAGGGAGTGCCCGTACGCCATGAGCTACCGCAACGATCCGTACGACCCGAAGCAGGTCGCCCTGCTCGACCCCGCCGCCCTGGACGAGGCCGTCGCGGACGCCACGAAGGCGTTCACGGCCGCCGCCGACCCGGACGCGTTGGCCGCGCTGCGCTCGGTGCACCTGGGGGACCGGTCGCCGGTCTCGCTGGCCCGCCGGGAGATCGGCGCGCTGCCGCCGGCCGCGAAGTCCGACGCCGGCAAGCGGGTGAACGAGGCCCGCCGGGCGATCGAGACCGCGTACGCCGACCGCGCCGAGGTGCTGGAGCGCGCGCAGGCCGAGCGGGTGCTGGTCGAGGAGCGGGTGGACGTCACCCTGCCCTACGACCGGCGTCCACGGGGGGCCCGGCACCCGCTGAGCACCCTGATGGAGTCGATAAGTGATCTCTTCGTCGGGATGGGCTACGAGGTGGCCGAGGGCCCCGAGGTCGACCTGGAGTGGGTCAACTTCGACGCGTTGAACATCCCCGCCGACCACCCGGCGCGCGGGTTGATGGACACGTTCCACATCGCGCCGGAGGGCTCCGGCCTGGTGCTGCGGACGCACACCTCCACGGTGCAGACCCGCACCATGCTCAGCCGCAAGCCGCCGATCTACGTGATCGTGCCCGGTCGCGTCTACCGCACCGACGAGATCGACGCCACCCACAGCCCGGTGTTCCACCAGGCCGAGGGCCTGGTGGTCGACAAGGGCATCACGATGGCGCACCTGCGGGGGACGCTCGACCACTTCGCTCGGGCGATGTTCGGCCCGGAGGCGAAGACCCGGTGGCGGCCGCACTACTTCCCGTTCACCGAGCCGTCGGCGGAGTTCGACGTGTGGTTCCCGGAGCACCGCGACGGCCCGCAGTGGGTCGAGTGGGGTGGCTGCGGCATGGTCAACCCGCGGGTGCTGCGCGCCTGCGGCGTCGACCCGGAGGTCTACTCCGGCTTCGCGTTCGGGATGGGCATCGACCGGACCCTGATGGTCCGGCACGGAGTCAGCGACATCCGCCATCTCTTCGAGGGCGACGTGCGGTTCAGCCGCGCGCTCGGGACCGGGGCGTAGGCGATGCGGGTACGAGACATGGGAACGGTGGTCTGACGTCATGCGAGTTTCAGTCAGTTGGCTTCGGGAGTACGTCGACCTCCCCGCCGACCTGCCCACCGGTGACCTGGAGCAGGCCCTTGTCGACCTCGGCATCGAGGTCGAGTCCGCAGTGGACCTGGCCGAGACCGTCACCGGTCAGCTCGTCGTCGGTGAGGTGCGCGAGATCGAGGAGCTCACCGGCTTCAAGAAGCCGATTCGCTTCTGCCGGGTCGATGTGGGTGCCGCCAACGGCACCGGCGAGCCGCAGGAGATCGTCTGCGGGGCGCGCAACTTCGCGGTGGGTGACCGGGTGGTGGTGATCCTGCCCGGCGGGGTGCTGCCCGGCGGCTTCGCCATCGGCGCCCGCAAGACGTACGGGCACAACTCGGCGGGCATGATCTGCTCGGCGAAGGAGCTGGGCCTGGGCGACGACCACTCCGGCATCATCGTGCTCGGGCCGGACGTGACGGCCAAGCCGGGCGACGACGCGCGCCCGGTCGTCGGCCTCGACGACGTCGTGCTCGACCTGGAGATCACCCCCGACCGGGGGTACGCGCTGAGCCTGCGCGGTCTGGCCCGGGAGCTGTCGCACGCGTTCGACGTGCCGTTGCGCGACCCGGCCCTGGTGCCCGCACCCAGCGGCACAGCGACGGCGGTGTACCCGGTGGAGGTCCGCGACACGGTCGGCTGCGACCGGTTCGCCGCCCGCCTGGTCCGCGGCGTCGACCCCAACGCGCCCACGCCGCCGTGGATGCGGCAGCGGCTCGTCACCGCCGGCGTCCGCAGCATCTCGCTGCCTGTCGACATCACCAACTACGTGATGCTGGAGTTGGGCCAGCCGATGCACGCCTTCGACGCCGACCGGATCGTCGGGTCGCTGGTGGTCCGCCGCGCCGAGGCGGGAGAGAAGCTGACCACCCTGGACGGCGTCAACCGGGTGCTGGCCGCCGACGACATGGTCATCTGCGATGACACCGGTCCGATCTCCCTCGCGGCGGTGATGGGCGGCGAGACCAGTGAGGTCGTCGCCGACACCACAAACGTGCTCTTCGAGGCCGCGCACTGGGACCCGGCGATGGTCGGGCGGACGGCCCGACGACACAAGCTGTTCAGCGAGGCCGCGAAGCGCTGGGAGCGGGGCGTCGACCCGGCCGTGGCGCTGGTCGCGCTGGAACGTGCCGTGCGGCTGCTCACCGAGCACGGCGGTGGCAGCCCGAGCGCGGAGGTCCTCGACATCAACCACGTCCGGCCGCGTACCCCGATCAGCCTTCCGGCGGACCTGCCGACCCGGCGGGTCGGGGTCGAGTACCCGCCGGCCCGGGTGGTCGCCCTGCTGGAGCGGGTCGGCTGCACTGTCGCCCAGGGCGCGGACCGGTTGTCCGAGGACCCGGGCGCGGTCGGTGTGGCCAGTGGCGCCGGGGCGGCGCTGAGCGTCACCCCGCCGACCTGGCGGCCCGACCTGACCGACCCGGCCGACCTGGTCGAGGAGGTGGTCCGCCTCGACGGGTACGACCGGGTGCCGTCGGTGCTGCCGACCGCACCCCCCGGCCGCGGGTTGACCCCGCGGCAGCGTCGGCGCCGGGCGGTCGCGGGGTCCCTGGCGGAGCGGGGGTACGTGGAGGTGCTCGCGCACCCGTTCGTGTCGCCGGGGCTGGCCGACCAGCTCGGCCTGCCGGCCGACGACCCGCGCCGACCCGCGGTGCGGCTGGCCAACCCGTTGTCCGAGGAGGAGCCGCTGCTGCGCACCACGCTGCTCGGCCCGTTGCTCGGCATCCTCAAGCGCAACCTCGGCCGAGGTCACCGCGACCTCGCCCTCTACGAGATCGGCGCGGTCTTCCACCCGCGCGTCGGCGCCGGCAGCCCGCCGGCGATGGGCGTGGACCGTCGTCCCACCGACGCGGAGTTCGCCGCCGCCGACGCGGTGGTTCCGGCGCAGCCGGTGCACGTCGCGGCGGTGCTCGCCGGCGACCTCGACCCGGCCGGCTGGTGGGGTCCGGGTCGCCCGGCCGGCTGGGCGGACGCGATCGAGGCGGCGCGGGACGTGCTGGACGCCGCCGGTGTCACCGGCGAACGGGTGGAGGTGCGGGCGGCCGAGTACGCGCCGTGGCACCCCGGTCGCTGTGCCGAGCTGCGGGTCGACGGCGCGGTCGTCGGGCATGCCGGTGAGCTGCACCCGCTGGTGGCGGCGGCGTTGGAGCTGCCGCGCCGTACCTGCGCGATGGAACTGGACCTGGACGCGCTGCCGGCGGCTCCGGTGACGCCCGCGCCGACGGTGTCCGGCTTCCCGCCGGCGCTGATCGACGTGGCCCTGGTGGTGGACGACTCGGTGCCGGCGGAGCAGGTGCGCCGGGCGCTGGAGGCGGGCGCCGGTGCGCTGCTGGAGGACGTGCGGCTGTTCGACGTGTACTCCGGGGCGCAGCTCGGCGCCGGCCGTCGGTCGCTGGCGTACAAGCTGACCTTCCGGGCACCGGACCGGACGCTCACCGTCGAGGAGGCGGTTGCGGCACGGGACGCGGCGGTCGCCGTCGCGGCGGAGCGCCTCGGCGCGACCCTGCGCGGCGCCTGACGGGTGCCGCCGCCCCAACCCGCGATCTTCTGATCCGCGGGTTCGGGGTCCGAGTCTCCGGTGGCGCACCTGTAATCAAGGCTCTGGCCTGGTGATTTATCCCCAGGCCAGAGCCTTCTTCGTGTCCGTGGCGACGGCGGGTGCCCGGTGGGTGCTCGGGCGCAGGCATGGGCTGACGTTCAGGCGCGCAGGATGGGAATATTGTCGAGCTGATCTTGACGAAGGTTTGATCCGATGATGCCGGACGGCCGTCCTCGGTCGGGTCTGCAAGCCACTACCTCGTTCGGCGTGATCGCGAAGTCGACGCTGAAGTCATGGTCCGCGTTGGGCAGTTCATCCTCGAGTAGCTGGATCTGGTGGATCGTGGTGGCGATGGCGGTCTCGGTGGTGACGAGTCCGGCCTCGGTGAGGAGAGCGATCTCCAGGTCGGAGTAGCCGGCGCCCTTGCCGACCCGCACGCCGCTGTGGCGGCTGACGGCGACGCTGCCACAGACGATGAGGTCCACCGGGCGCATTTCGGCGGGTCCCACCGTGGGAGCGACCTGCGGCGCACCGCTACTTGTGACTGCGGTCTCGATTGGTGCGGTGAGGCTGGCGGGGTCGAGCAGGTAGAAGGGCTTGGGGGTAGCGAGTCTCGGGACCGCCATGTAGAGCAGTTTGCCTTCCTGCAGGGCTCGTACCCGGACGGGAAGTTGTGCCCGGTCGGGGTTGCACTTGATCACTCGGGCCTTCTTCCATACGTCCAGTTCCGCGAGGCGGGCTGCTGCCACTTCCTTGCCGACGAAGTCGGGGATGTGACCGTGCACGCCAAGTGGGGCGGCGCCATCACGTTCAAGGAGGTCCCATACGTGTTGTCGAACGGCGTGTTTGGCGCGGTCGATGTCGGTCACGTTGGTGCTCCTATGGGCTCATGAGTGCGAGGAGTCGGTCGTTGACGTCCTGGACCGAGGGCTCGTTGCGCCAGGGGCGTAGCTGTCGGGCGGCGGCGAAGGCGAGGTTGAGTCCACCGCCGGCACGGGTCCGCTCGATGACGTCGATGGCCTGATGCAGGTAGGACGTTGCGGCGTTGACGTCGCGTTGGAGGATGCTGGCGAGGGCGAGGTTGCCGAGGATGACGGCCGTGGATTTGCGGCGTGCGGCGATCAGTTGTCGGGCGTCTTCTAACGCTGGCACTGCTTGGTCTGGTTTGTTGAGGGAGAGCCAGCAGGAGCCCGCGAGCCTCGTGTAGTGGCTGGGGCAGAAGATGTCGGAGGCTGGATCTCGGGCGTCGACGGCGGCGAAGTGAGCCTCGGCGGTACCGAGAGCGTTGGAGCAGTCCCCGGCCTGACCGAGCATCGCGTGTGCCTCAGCCCGATGCAGTTGGGCGAGGCCGGCGATGACGTGACTGTCGCTGTGGCTGACGGCGGCGGCGCGGGTCGTCAGGACAAGGCCTGCGTTGGGTTGCTTGGTGCCGTAGAGGGCGAGGTAGCTCTTTCGGAGCAACGCGTTAGCCTCGGTGACCGCGTCTCGCGTTTCCTGGGCCGCGCTGATCGCTTGGTCGAAGTAGACGGCGCTGGCGACATGGTCGCGCCGCTGCGAGGCGTCCCAGACGAGTTGACCCATCAACGTCGCGGACTCGGCGACTGCTGCCGCCAGTTCGCGCTGAACCGGCCCGTTGCTGGCGTGCTGGCGAAGGAAGATTGCCTGACCGTGTAGTTGCCCGGCGCATCGGCGAGCAGGAGCGTCGAGGGCGTCTGGTCGTAGCGCTCGTCGAGGCGCCGCACGCGCTCCCGCAGGTGCGCCACAGCGATCAGGTCGACGCGGCCGGGGTTGCGCAGCACGTAGCCGAGACGCTCGTCGGGCGGTGACGGTGCCTGGCCGACGTCGGCCAGGAGGTCGGCCAGTTCCTCGATCGACAGCTTGAGGGCCGCGGCGAGACGCGGCCGGTGCCAGGGCTGTGGGTCAGTCTCGGCCCGTTCCCACCGCACGATGGTGGAGCGGTCGACGCCGAGGGCTTCGGCGAGGCGTTCCTGGCTCAGCCCGATCGCCTTGCGGCGCTGGGCCAGCCGGTGCCGCCGACGCTTTCCCGCCACGTACCGCCTCCCCTCGCCCCCATCCGTCACGGTCCATTCACCCAGCTCACGCCGTCCGACGCAATGGGGATGCGTCAGTTCTGCGCCGTTGCCGCGCTGGGCACCAGCGACCGCCGGGGCTTGTGTAGACGCATGGCCGGAACGGGTGAGAGCAGAAGCCGCTGTGCAAGGCGTGGCGACTACCTGAGCTCCCGCCCGTTCCGCTGCCATTCCAAGCCCGACCTACTGAGTGGGGAAGAAGTGAGCGCCGAGGAGCCCCCGCCCCTTACCCAAGCCCAACGCCTCGGCTCCGGGCCCAGAGAGCACACCCCGCTGCGCCCGATCTGGCTCTGCCGTGCCTGCGGCCAACCCTGGCCCTGTGGCCGGGCGAAGCTCGCTCTCGTCACCGAGTACGACGGCAACCCGGTCAGCCTGTTCCTCTACCTGGCCAGTCTGCTGCATGACGCCATCGACGACCTGCACAAGCTCAACCCCACCACCACCGGATGCGCCAGTGACATGTTCGACCGGTTCCTCGGCGGGCCCGCCCGACACACCCGCTCCTACCGGATGACTGATTTCGGCTCTGCGCGGCCCGAGGAGCCAGAAGCATGAAAGGCTTCCCCGCTGGCCGGGCTTGGGGATGCAGCACCGTGCAGTCCATCTGTTCATTAGCATGCACTACGCTGCATGAACTTGCACTCGCGAGTCGTACTTGTTAATCTTCGCTGCATAGTCATGCGGAGGTAAGTATGGGGATCCGAGTAGCGGTCGCCGGTGCGAGCGGCTACGCCGGCGGCGAGCTGTTGCGCCTGATCGCCGGGCACCCGGAGTTCGACCTGGTGGCCGCCACCGCCCACAGCCAGGCCGGTCACCGTGTCGACGTGGTGCATCCGCAGCTCACCGGGCTGGACCTGGTGCTCGGCGCGACCGACCCGGCGACCCTGGCCGACGCGGACCTGGTCTTCCTGGCCCTGCCGCACGGTGAGTCGGCGGCTCTCGCGGCCCGACTGCCGGACGAGGTGCGGATCGTCGACCTGGGCGCGGATCACCGGCTCGCCGACCCGTACGCCTGGGCGCGGTACTACGGCGGCACGCACGCCGGGCAGTGGACCTACGGCCTGCCCGAGCTGCCCGGCCAGCGGGAGCTGATCGCCGGTTCCACCCGGGTGGCGAACACCGGCTGCTACGCCGCCGCGATCACCCTGGCGCTCGCGCCGCTGATCGCCGACGGCGCGGCCAGCCCCGCCGACGTGGTGGTGGTCGCCGCCTCCGGCACCTCCGGCGCCGGCCGGGCGGCCAAGCCGCATCTGCTGGCCAGCGAGGTGCTGGGCGACCTGTCGCCGTACCGGGTGGGCACCCACCAGCACGTGCCGGAGATCAAGCAGGCCAGCGGCGCTATCGGCCTGTCGTTCACCCCGGTCCTGGCGCCGATGCCGCGCGGCATCCTGGCCACGGTCACGGCGGTGCCGGCGCGCGGCGTCGACCCGCAGCAGGTGCTGGCGCGGGCGTACGCCGACGCGCCGTTCGTGCACGTGCTGGCGGAGGGCCGCTGGCCGCACACCGCCGCCACAGTGGGCTCCAACTCCTGTCACCTGCAGGCCACAGTGGACGTCGACTCGGGTCGGCTGATCGTGCTCAGCGCCCTGGACAACCTGGGTAAGGGCGCCGCCGGCCAGGCCGTGCAGAACGCCAATCTGATGCTCGGCCTGCCGGAGACGACGGGCCTGTCTGTCTGGGGAGTCAGCCCGTGACTGTCACCACCCCGCGGGGGTTCCGGGCGGCCGGGGTGGCCGCCGGGCTCAAGGCCAGCGGTGGCGCGGACGTCGCCCTGGTGGTCAACGACGGCCCGGACGCCGGTGTCGCCGGTGTCTTCACCACCAATCGGGTCAAGGCCGCGCCGGTGCGCTGGACCCAGCAGGTCGTGCGCGGCGGTGTGGTCCGCGCCGTGGTGCTCAACTCCGGTGGCGCCAACGCCTGCACCGGGCCGGCCGGTTTCCAGGACACCCATGCCACCGCCGAGCACACGGCTGCCGCGCTGACCTCGGTGAGTCCACGGCTGATCGTCGGTGCCGGTGATGTCGCGGTCTGCTCCACGGGGTTGATCGGTGAGCGGCTGCCGATGCCGAAGCTGCTGCCGGGCGTCCGCTCGGCGATCCGCGGGCTGTCCCGGGCCGGCGGCCAGGCCGCCGCCGAGGCGATCATGACCACGGACACCCGGCCGAAGACCACTGTGGCCCCGGGTGGCGGTTGGTCGGTCGGTGGCATGGCCAAGGGCGCCGGGATGCTCGCGCCGGGCATGGCAACGATGCTCTGCGTGCTGACCACCGACGCGGTGGCCGGGCCGGCGACGCTCGACGAGGCGTTGCGCGCGGCGACCCGGGTCACCTTCGACCGGGTCGACTCCGACGGCTGCATGTCCACAAACGACACGGTGTTGCTGCTGTCCAGCGGTGCGAGCGGCATCGAGCCGACTCCGGCCGAGCTGGCCGCCGCCGTGACCCAGGCCTGTCACGACCTGGCCCAGCAGTTGGTGGCCGACGCCGAGGGCGCCACCAAGCAGGTCGCCATCGACGTGGTCGGCGCCGCCGACGAGGACGACGCGGTCGAGGTCGGTCGTTCGGTGGCCCGCAACAACCTGGTGAAGACCGCGCTGTTCGGCAACGACCCGAACTGGGGTCGGATCCTCGCCGCGGTCGGCACCACCGCCGCCGCCTTCGACCCGGACGAGGTGGACGTGGCGGTCAACGGGGTGTGGGTGTGCCGGGGCGGCGCTGCCGCCGAGGACCGCTCGACTGTCGACCTGACCGGGCGGGACGTGACCATCCGGATCGACCTGCACGCCGGCTCGTCCGCCGCGACGATCTGGACCAACGACCTGTCCCACGGGTACGTGCACGAGAACTCGGCGTACTCCTCATGAGTCTCAGCACCGACCTCGCCCGCGCCCAGGTCAAGGCGGAGACGCTGATCGAGGCGCTGCCCTGGCTGGCGCGCTTCTCCGGCTCCACTGTCGTGGTCAAGTACGGCGGCAACGCGATGACCGACCCCGAGTTGCAGCGGGCGTTCGCCGCCGACATGGTCTTCCTGCGCTACGCCGGTCTCAAGCCCGTGGTGGTGCACGGCGGCGGCCCGCAGATCTCCGCCATGCTGGGCCGGCTCGGCATTGCCAGCGAGTTCCGGGGCGGCCTGCGGGTGACCACCGCCGAGGCGATGGACGTGGTCCGAATGGTGCTGGTCGGGCAGGTGGGCCGCGAGCTGGTCGGGCTGATCAACTCGCACGGCCCGTACGCGGTCGGCCTCTCCGGCGAGGACGCGCGGCTGTTCACGGCGGTGCGCCGCCAGGCGTACGTGGACGGGTTGCCGGTCGACGTCGGCCAGGTCGGAGACGTCGAGTCGGTCGACGTGTCGGCGGTGACCGATCTGATCGACGCCGGCCGGATTCCGGTGATCTCCACGGTGGCGCCGGACGCGGACGGGGTGCTGCACAACCTCAACGCGGACACCGCCGCCGCGGCGCTGGCCATCGCGTTGCGGGCCCGCAAGCTGGTCGTGCTCACCGATGTGGCCGGCCTGTACGCCGACTGGCCGGACACCGCCAGCCTGGTGTCCGAGATCGTCGCTGACGATCTGGCCAAGCTGCTGCCCAGCCTGGAGTCGGGGATGGTGCCGAAGATGGAGGCCTGCCTGCGGGCGGTGCGTGGGGGAGTGCCCGCCGCGCACGTCGTCGACGGTCGGGTGGCGCACTCCACGTTGCTGGAGGTGTTCACCTCGGAAGGGTTCGGAACGATGGTGGTGCCAGGAGACGGGATGATCGCATCATGAGCACGTTGGCGCAGCGCTGGACGCAGTCCATGATGGGCAACTACGGCACACCGCCCGTGGCGCTGGTCTCCGGCGCCGGCGCGGTGGTGGTGGACGACGCCGGCCGGGAATACCTGGACCTGGTCGGCGGCATCGCGGTGAACGCCCTCGGGCACGCCCACCCGGCCGTGGTGGCGGCGGTGTCCAAGCAGGTCGCGACCCTCGGGCACGTCTCCAACCTCTACGTCGCCGAGCCGCCGGTCGCCCTGGCCGAGCTGCTGTTGGCGCTCGCCGGCCGCCCCGGCCGGGTCTTCTTCGCCAACTCGGGCGCGGAGGCGAACGAGGCGGCGTTCAAGCTTTCCCGGCGTACCGGCCGCGGTCACGTGGTGGCCACCAACGGCGGCTTCCACGGTCGCACCATGGGCGCGCTCGCGCTGACCGGTCAGCCGGCGAAGGCCGACCCGTTCCGGCCGCTGCCCGGCGACGTGACCCACGTGGACTACGGCGACGTCGCGGCCCTCGAAGCGGCTGTCACGGACGCCACCGCCATGGTGATCCTGGAGCCCATCCAGGGCGAGAGCGGTGTGGTCGTCCCGCCGGCCGGCTACCTCGCCGCGGCCCGGCGGATCACCGCCCGGCACGGCGCGCTGCTGGTCCTCGACGAGGTGCAGACCGGCATCGGCCGCACCGGGCACTGGTTCGCGCACCAGGCCGAGGGCGTGGAGCCGGACGTGGTCACCCTGGCCAAAGGGCTGGGCGGCGGGCTCCCCATCGGCGCGATGCTGGCCTTCGGCCCCGCCGCCGACCTGCTCACCCCCGGCTCGCACGGCACGACCTTCGGCGGCAACCCGGTCAGCTGCGCGGCGGCGCTCGCCGTGGTGGCGACCATCGCCAACGAGGGTCTGCTGGACAACGTCAAGCGGGTCGGCGAGCGGCTGCGTCGCGGCATCGAGGCGCTGGGCCATCCGCTGATCGCCGGCGTACGCGGCGCCGGGCTGCTGCTCGGCGTGGCGCTCACCGCGCCGGTGGCGTCGGTGCTCGCCGAGGCGCTGCGCGAGGCCGGCTTCCTGGTCAACCCGGTCCAGCCGGGTGTGCTCCGGCTGGCCCCACCCCTGATCCTCACCGCCGCGCAGGCGGACGCCTTCCTCGCCGCCCTGCCCGCCGCGCTGGACGTGACGGCCCCGGCCGCCGCGCTGGACGTGACGGCCCCGGCCGCCGCCGGCCCACAGCTCGACGCACCCACGCTGACCACCACGACGGGGACGACTCCATGACCCGGCACTTCCTCCGCGACGACGACCTCTCCCCGGCCGAGCAGTCCTCGGTCCTCGACCTGGCCGCGCACCTGAAGGCGGACCGCTTCGGCCACCAGCCGCTGGCCGGCCCTCGTTCGGTGGCGGTGCTCTTCGACAAGCAGAGTCTGCGGACCAGGATCTCGTTCGACGTCGGGATCGCCGAGTTGGGCGGGCACCCGCTGGTCGTGGACACGCAGGTCACCCACTTCGGCCGGGGTGAGTCCCTCGCGGACGCGGGACGTGTGCTGTCCCGCTACGTCGCGGCGATCGTGCTGCGTACCCACGGTGACGAGCGGATCGCCGAGGTGGCGGCGGGCGCCACCGTGCCGGTGGTCAACGCGCTCACCGACGGTTTCCACCCGTGCCAGCTGCTGGCCGACCTGCTGACCGTCCGGGAGCGGTGCGGCGGCACGGCCGGGCGCACCCTGGCGTACGTGGGGGACAGCGCGAACAACATGGCGCGGTCGTACCTGCTGGCCGGGGCGCTGGCCGGCATGCACGTCCGGATCGCCGGGCCGGCTGGTTTCGCGCCTGATCCGGCCATCGTGGACCGGGCGGCCCGGATCGCCGCCGACACCGGCGGGTCGGTGCGGGTGCTGACCGACCCGGCCCAGGCGGTACGCGACGCCGACGTGCTGGCCACCGACACCTGGACGTCGATGGGGCAGGAGTCCGACGGGCTGGACCGGATCACCCCGTTCCTGCCGTACCAGGTCAACAAGGAGCTGCTCGGTCAGGCCGCACCGGACGCGATAGTGCTGCACTGCCTGCCGGCGCACCGTGGTGAGGAGATCACCGACGAGGTGCTCGACGGGCCGCAGAGCGCGGTCTTCGACCAGGCGGAGAACCGGCTGCACGCGCAGAAGGCGTTGCTGGCGTTCCTGCTGGGCGCGACCGGAGAGCGGCGATGACCGGGCCGCTGACCCGCGCGGCCCGGCACGCCCGGATCGGGGAGCTGATCCGCGACAGGGCGATCCGGTCGCAGACCGAGCTGGCCGACCTGCTCGCCGCCGACGGTGTCGTCGTCACCCAGGCCACCCTCTCGCGGGACCTGGAGGAGTTGGGCGCGGTCAAGGTGCGCGGCGGTGACGGCCCGGCCGTCTACCTGATCCCCGAGGACGGGCAGCGACCGCTGCGCGACGCCGAGGCCGCGCCCGCGCGGCTGGTGCGGTTGCTGCGCGAGCTGCTCAACGGGGTCGACTCCAGCGGCAACATCGCGGTGCTGCGTACCCCGCCGGGCGCAGCCCAGTACCTGGCCAGCGCGTTGGACCGAGCGGGGCTGCCCGAGATCGTCGGCACCACCGCCGGCGACGACACCATCCTCGTGGTGGCCCGCACGGCCGACGGCGGGGCCGCGCTCGGTGACAAGCTCGCCGGTTGGGCCCGCGGGGAAGACAACGCTGAAGGGAGCGTGACGCCATGACCGAGCGGGTGGTCCTCGCGTACTCCGGAGGGTTGGACACCTCCGTCGCCATTCCGTACCTGGCCGAGCAGACCGGCGCCGAGGTGATCGCGGTGGCGGTCGACGTCGGGCAGGGCGGCGAGGACCTCGACGCCATCCGGCAGCGCGCCCTGGACTGCGGCGCCGCCGAGTCCGAGGTGGTCGACGCGCGCGACGAGTTCGCCGCCGACTACTGCCTGCCGGCGATCCGGGCCAACGCCCTCTACATGGACCGCTACCCGCTGGTGTCGGCGCTGTCCCGCCCCCTGATCGTCAAGCATCTGGTGGCGGCGGCGCGCACGCACGGCGGCACGATCGTGTCGCACGGCTGCACCGGCAAGGGCAACGACCAGGTCCGGTTCGAGGTGGGGCTGAACGCGCTCGCCCCCGACCTGAAGATCATCGCGCCGGCCCGGGACTTCGCCTGGACGCGGGACAAGGCGATCGCCTTCGCCGAGGAGAAGGGCCTGCCGATCGACGTGTCGGCGAAGTCTCCCTACTCGATCGACCAGAACCTGTGGGGTCGCGCTGTGGAGACCGGCTTCCTGGAGGACATCTGGAACGCCCCGGTCGAGGGCCTGTACTCGTACACCGCCGACCCGGCGCAGGACCGCGACCCCGACGAGGTCGTGATCACCTTCGACGGCGGCGTGCCGGTGGCGATCGACGGTGAGACGGTCACCCCGTACCAGGCGATCCTGGAGCTGAACCGGCGCGCCGGCGCCCAGGGCGTGGGTCGGCTCGACATGGTCGAGGACCGCCTCGTGGGCATCAAGAGCCGCGAGGTCTACGAGGCTCCCGGCGCGATCGCGCTGATCACCGCCCATCAGGAGCTGGAGGCGGTGACAGTGGAACGGGACCTGGCCCGGTTCAAGAAGAGCGTGGACCAGCGCTGGGGCGAGCTGGTGTACGACGGCCTGTGGTTCTCGCCGTTGAAGGACGCGCTGGACGCGTTCATCGACGACGCGCAGCGGCAGGTGAGCGGCGAGGTGCGGATGACCCTGCACGGCGGTCGGGCCACCGTCACCGGCCGGCGCTCGGAGGCGAGCCTCTACGACTTCGGGATGGCCACGTACGACACCGGCGACACCTTCGACCAGTCCCTGGCCAAGGGCTTTGTGCAGCTGTGGGGCCTTCCGAGTCGGATGGCCGCCGCGCGGGACGCCCGGGTCGGCGGTGCCGGACAGTGACCGACACAATGGGCGACGTGGACGACAAGAGCCTGACCGAGAACAGCGCAGCCACCAACCGGACGAGCCTGTGGGGTGGCCGCTTCGCCGGCGGCCCCGCCGAGGCGCTGGCCCGACTGTCGGTCAGCGTGCAGTTCGACTGGCGCCTGGCCCCGTACGACATCGCCGGTTCCCGGGCGCACGCCCGGGTCCTGGCCGGCGCCGGCCTGCTCGACCCGGAGGAGCTGGGTCGCATGCTGGCCGCGTTGGACGACCTGGAGGCTGCCTGCGCCTCCGGGGCGTTCCGCCCCACCATCGACGACGAGGACGTGCACACCGCGCTGGAGCGCGGCCTGCTGGAGCGCCTCGGCAGCCTCGGTGGCAAGCTGCGCGCGGGCCGGTCCCGCAACGACCAGGTCGCCACGGACCTGCGGCTCTACCTGCGTGACCACGCCCGGGGCGTGGCCAGCCGGCTCGTCGAGCTGGCCGAGGCGTTGGTGGAGCAGGCCGAGCGGCACGTCGACACTGCCGCACCCGGCATGACGCATCTTCAGCACGCCCAGCCGGTGACGTTCGGGCACTGGTTGCTCGCCCACGTGCAGCCGCTGCTGCGGGACCTGGAGCGGTTGCGCGACTGGGACCACCGGGCGGCGGTCAGCCCGCTCGGCGCGGGCGCGCTGGCCGGTTCGGGGCTTCCGCTGGATCCGGTGGCAGTGGCAAAGGAGTTGGGCTTCCGGACGTCGTTCGCCAACTCGATGGACGCCGTCGCCGACCGGGACTTCGTCGCCGAGTTCCTGTTCACCACCGCCATGATCGGGGTGCACCTGTCCCGGCTCGGCGAGGAGGTCGTGCTCTGGACCTCGCACGAGTTCGGGTGGGTGGAGTTGGACGACTCGTTCGCGACCGGGTCGTCGATCATGCCGCAGAAGAAGAACGCGGACATCGCCGAGCTGGCCCGCGGCAAGTCCGGCCGGTTGATCGGCGGCCTGGTGACAGTGCTCACCATGCTCAAGGGCCTGCCGATGACCTACGACCGGGACATGCAGGAGGACAAGGAGCCGGCGTTCGACGCCGTCGACACCCTGGAGCTGCTGCTCCCGGCCCTGGCGGGAATGATCTCCACGATGACGGTCCGGGTGGACCGCCTCGTCGCCGCCGCCCCGGTCGGCTTCTCCCTCGCCACCGAGGTCGCCGACTGGCTGGTCCGGCGCAACGTGCCGTTCCGGGACGCGCACGAGATCACCGGTCGGCTGGTGGCGCTCTGCGCGGCGCGGGAGTGCGAGCTGAACGACGTCTCCGACGACGACCTGGCCGCGATCAGCGAGCACCTCGACCCGTCGGTGCGCGACGTGCTCTCGGTCCGTTCGGCCCTCGCCGCCCGGACCACCCCCGGCTCGACCGGCCCCGGCCCGGTGGCCGACCAGCTCGCCACCGCGGCGGACCGGCTGGCCACCTGGCGGGAGTGGGCCGCCGAGCGGGTCGTCCCGCGTTAGGGCCTGTGTCGTGGCGTCGGTGCGTGCCGCCGGCGCCACTGTCGGTTCAGGCCGTCGGGCGCTCCCGCTTCGGGAGCTTGGCCACCACCATGTCGTACGACGCGTCGACCGCCTCGGTCAGCTCCTCGTCGTCGATCCCGCCGTCCAGGCGCAGCGTGTTCCACCCGGACCGGCCGATGTAGGCCATCACCTGGGCGTCGTCGGGGTGCCGGTGCAGCCACTCGTCGGCCACCTCCCGGGTCGGCCCGCACTTGATGCCGACCGTCGGCTTTCCCGCGCCGGTGCCGAGGAACGCGAAGATCCGGCTCCCCACCTTCACCACCTCGTCGCCCTCCCACGGCCGGTCCAGCCACGCTCCCGGCTTGGCCAGGCAGTACGTCAGCATCTCCGCGCGTTCCATGGGTGCCTCCTCGTCGTGCGCACAGTGTGCCCGCCCCGCCGCCCGCAGGCACGCGGCGTGCCGGTCCGCGCGTCTGGTCGCGGGCTGCGGCGCGCGTCAGGCCGCGGGGCGCTCCTGCGGGTGCGGTCGCGGGTTGTGCGCGGTCAGGCGCTCTGCTCGGCCGAGCGGGCGGCGACCCGCTCGTAGCGCTGCCGGGCCGCCTGCGCGCTGCCCAGCCCCAGCCCGTAGGCGATCGCCTGCCAGGTCAGCCCACGGTCGCGGGCCAGCGTCAACAGCCCGGCCTCCAGGGCGTCCAGCTCGGCGCGAACGTGTGGCAGCAGGGTCAGCGCGGCGGTGAGGTCACCGGTGTCGACCGGTTCCTCCGCCGGCTCCCGCTCGGCTCCGCCGGCGGCCAGCGCGGTGACCAGGGCCACCGCCTCCCACGGGTCCAGCACGTACGGGTGGGCCCAGCGGCCGCGCTGGGTGCCGGTGCTGGCGTGCCGGCGGCTGATGCGGTCCAGTGCCTCGTGGGTGCGGTGGGCGCGGGCGTGGGCCGGGTGCGGCGCGGTGAACGGGTCGTCCGTCGTCATGTTCCGAGCACACACCCTCAACACAATCTTGTCAACAGAACGTTGAAGCAGGGGAGGGGGCGATCGCCGCCCGGCTGGGTACCGTCGCACCATGGACCTGTTGCCCGGTGACCACCCCGCCGACGCCGAGCTGGCGGGGCTGGCCGACCTGCTCGCCGGCCCGCTGCTGCCGGCCGCGCGTGGGCTGCTGGGCTGCGAGCTGGGCGCGGGCGGCGTCACCGTCCGGATCACCGAGGTCGAGGCGTACGCCGGCATGGCCGGGGATCAGGCCTCGCACGCCCACCGGGGCCGCACCCCACGCAACGCCGTGATGTTCGGCCCCGCCGGGCACGCGTACGTCTACTTCACCTACGGGATGCACTGGTGCATGAACGTGGTCACCGGCGTCGAGGGGGAGGCTTCCGCGGTGCTGCTGCGCGCCGGGGAGGTGGTCGACGGCCTGGTCGCGGCCCGGGACCGTCGGCCGGCAGTGCGCCGGGACGTGGACCTGGCCCGTGGGCCGGCCCGGCTCTGCGCCACGCTCGGCATCGACCGCCAGGCGTACGGCGCGTACCTGCTTGGTGACGGGCCGGTCCGGTTGCGTCCGCCGACGCGGCCGGTGCCGCCGGAGACGGTGATCGCCGGCCCGCGGGTCGGCGTGACCGGCGCGCACGACCTGCCGTGGCGGTTCTGGCTCGACGGCGACCCGACGGTCAGCGCGTACCGCCGACACGTGCCCCGCACCCGGCGCTGACCCTCCGGGCGCGTGTCCCCCGAACGTGTCGGGGGGTGTGGCCATAATCACCGCACCTGCTCACCGACGGTTCGGAGGACATCATGGCGACGCTGCTCGCGATCGGCACGGCCAAGGGGTTGTTTCTCGCCACCAGCGCCGACGACCGGCGCAGTTGGGAGATCACCGGCCCGCACTTCCCGATGACCGGGGTCTACGCGGTCGCTGTCGACACCCGTCGGTCCACCCCGCGGTTGCTCGCCGGGATGACAAGCTCACACTTCGGGCCCAGCGTCGCCACCAGCGACGACCTCGGGGCTTCCTGGGACGAGCCCGACCAGGCGCCGGTCGCGTTCCCGGCCGACACCGGCGTCTCCCTCGGGCGGGTCTGGCAGTTGATGCCGGCCGGTCCCGACCAGCCGGACGTGGTCTGGGCCGGCACCGAGCCGTCGGCGCTGTTCCGGTCCACCGACGGTGGCCGCAGCTTCGAGCTGGTCCGCTCCCTCTGGGACCACCCGCACCGCCCGCAGTGGGAGGCCGGCTTCGGTGGCCAGGCCGTGCACACAGTGCTGCCGCACCCGCGTGACCCGGCCCGGCTGCTGGTCGCCATGTCCACAGGTGGCGTCTACCGCTCGGAGGACGCCGGGGCGAGCTGGGCGCCGGGCAACACCGGCATCCGCGCCTACTTCATGCCCGACGAGTGGCCGGAGTTCGGCCAGTGCGTGCACAAGGTCGCCCGGGACGCGGCCAATCCCGAGCGGCTGTACGCGCAGAACCACCACGGCGTCTACCGTTCCGACGACGACGGCCGCACCTGGTCCTCGATCGCCGACGGGCTGCCCAGCGACTTCGGCTTCTCGATGGTGGCCCACCCGGGGCGGGGCGGCACGGTGTGGACCTTCCCGTTGGTGGCCGACAGCGAGCGGTTCCCGACCGACCACCGCTGCCGGGTGTTCCGCTCCGCCGACGCCGGCGGCAAGTGGGAGCCGCTGTCGGTGGGGCTGCCCGAGGGGCCGTTCTACCCAGCGGTGCTGCGCGACGCGATGTGCGCCGACGACGCCACCCCCGGTGGGGTCTACTTCGGCACCCGCTCCGGCTCGGTCTACGCCAGCCGCGACGAGGGCGACTCCTGGTCCCTGGTGGCGGCACACCTGCCGGACGTGCTGTGCGTTCGGGCTGCGGCGGTCTGAGCGTGGTCACCGTGCTGCTGCCCGGCCCGTTGCGTGGTGAGGCCGGCGGGGCCAGTCGGCTGAGCGTCACCGCCGCCGGGACGCTGCGGGCGGTCCTCGACGAGGTCGCCGCCCATCACCCGCGGCTGTCCCGGCGCATCCGTGACGAGCGTGGCGAGCTGCGCCGTTATGTCAACGTCTTCGTCGACGGTGAGGATTGCCGGCACTCCGGCGGTCTGGCCACCCCGGTTGGCGACGACGCCGAGGTGCAGGTGTTGCCGTCGGTGGCGGGCGGTTGACGTCACCGACGGCCGGCGTCGAGGCCCTGTCCGGTCACGGGTGTCCGCTTTCGGACGTGACCCGCGCCACTCCGAGACGTGCCGCCTCCGGAATAGTTGCGTCGTCAAATAAGTTGACAGCTGCGTCCGGGCACGACGAATGACCCGGTTCTACACGCAGGGAGCTGGTCATGCAGTTCGGAGTCTTCACCGTCGGCGACGTCACTGCCGACCCGACCACCGGTCGGGAGCCGACCGAGCATGAGCGGATCAAGGCCATGGTCGCCATCGCGCTCAAGGCCGAAGAGGTCGGCCTGGACGTCTTCGCCGCGGGCGAGCACCACAACCCGCCGTTCGTGCCCTCGTCACCGACCACCATGCTCGGCCACATCGCGGCGCGCACCGAGCGGCTGCTGCTGTCCACCGCGACCACGCTGATCACCACCAACGACCCGGTGAAGATCGCCGAGGACTACGCGATGCTCCAGCATCTGTCCGACGGCCGGGTGGACCTGATGATGGGCCGCGGCAACACCGGCCCGGTCTACCCGTGGTTCGGCAAGGACATCCGCGCCGGCATCCCCCTCGCGATCGAGAACTACGACCTGCTGCACCGGCTGTGGCGGGAGGACGTGGTCGACTGGAAGGGCAAGTACCGCACCCCGTTGCAGTCGTTCACCTCGACGCCGCGCCCGCTCGACGGCGTGCCGCCGTTCGTCTGGCACGGCTCGATCCGCAGCCCGGAGATCGCCGAGCAGGCCGCGTACTACGGCGACGGTTTCTTCGCCAACCACATCTTCTGGCCCAAGGAGCACACCGAGCGGATGGTCGCGCTCTACCGCCAGCGGTACGCGCACTACGGCCACGGCACCGCCGACCAGGCCATCGTCGGCCTCGGTGGGCAGGTGTTCATGCGCCGCAACTCGCAGGACGCGGTCCGCGAGTTCCGGCCGTACTTCGACAACGCCCCGGTCTACGGGCACGGGCCGTCGCTGGAGGAGTTCACCCGGGAGACGCCGCTGACCGTGGGCAGCCCGCAGCAGGTCATCGACCGTACGCTCGGCTTCCGGGAGTACGTCGGCGACTACCAGCGGCAGCTGTTCCTGATGGACCACGCCGGGCTGCCCCTCAAGACCGTGCTGGAGCAGCTCGACCTGCTCGGCGAGGAGGTCGTGCCGGTGCTGCGCAAGGAGTTCGAGGCGTTGCGCCCCGCGCACGTGCCGGACGCGCCGACGCACGCGTCCCTGGTCGCCGCCGCGGGCGGCGGCAAGGACAGCACAGTGCACGCCGTCGACGACGTGACGGGCAAGGCACCGGAGGGGGCGACCCGATGACCCACCGCACCCTGGCCGTGGTCTCGGCGGGGCTGAGTCAGCCCTCGTCGACCCGGCTGCTCGCCGACCAGCTCGCCGCGGCCACCCGCGACGAGTTGGTCCGGCGCGGCACCGAGGTGGAGTTGCACGTCGTCGACCTGCGGGAATACGCCCACGACGTGGTGAACAACATGCTCACCGGGTTTCCGCCGGCGGCGCTGCGCGAGGTCATCGACGCGGTGACCGGGGCGGACGGACTCATCGCCGTCACCCCGATCTTCAGCGCCTCGTACAACGGGCTGTTCAAGTCGTTCTTCGACGTGCTGGATTCCGCGTCGCTTGTCGACCGGCCGGTGCTGATCGGGGCCACCGGCGGCACCGCTCGCCACTCACTGGCACTGGAGCACGCCGTCCGCCCGATGTTCGCGTACCTCCGGGCGGTGGTGGTGCCGACAGCGGTCTTCGCCGCTCCGGAGGACTGGTCCGACGGCACTGCCGACGGCGCGTTGCGCGGCCGGATCCGGCGCGCCGCCGGCGAGCTGGCCGACCAGGTCGAGCGTCGGCCGCCGACCAGCGGCCCCGCCGACCCGTTCGCCCTCACCACCGACTTCCTGCACCTGCTCGACCGAGGCGACGGCGCGTCGGTCAGCTGACCGGGTGGGCGACCAGCACCGGGCAGTGCGCGTACTGGATCGACGCCTGGCTGACCGAGCCGAGCAGCAGACCCGCGAATCCGGCCCGGCCCCGGGTGCCCACGACCAGCAGCGACGCCCTGCCGCTGGCCTCGATGAGGCCCTGGGCCGGGCCGGCCGCCCGGACCGGATGCTCCCGCACCACCAGGTCGGGGTGCTCGGCGCGGATCGCCCGACAGCGGTGGGCAGATCCTGCTCGCCGGGCCGGTGATCCCCGACTGTCACAGCCGCTGCGTACTCTCGCCGGATGACGTCTGATCTGCGGCTGCGCCCGGTCCTGGAGGACGACCTCGTCGAGTTCTACCTGCACCAGCAGGATCCGGAGGCCAACCGGATGGCCGCGTTCGGGCCCAAGGACCCGTCCGACCGTCGTGAGTTCGCCGCACACTGGGCCCGGGTGCTCACCAACCCGGCCAACCGGGTCCGCACCATCGAGGTCGACGGCGCGGTGGTCGGCTACGTGAGCGCCTTCCCCGTCGAGGGTCAGACCGAGGTCAGCTACTGGATCGACCCGGCACGCTGGGGCCGGGGTCACGCCACGGCGGCCCTGGCCGCGCTGCTGCGCGAGCTGCCCCGGCCGGTGCACGCCCGCGCCGCCAAGGACAACGCCGCCTCCCTCGCGGTGCTGCGCAAGTGCGGGTTCGTGGTGGTCGGCGAGGACTCGGGGTACGCCAGCGGGCGCGGCGAAGACGTCGAGGAGTGGCTGCTGGAGCTGCCCGCCGATGCCGCTGACCTGGGCGGGCACTAGTCTCGCGCTGTGAACTGGTTGGATCTGGTCGGCTGGGCCGGCTCCGCGGTGCTGGTCTGGTCCCTGTTGCAGTCGCGCGTCCTGCGGCTGCGCGCGCTCAACCTCGTCGGCAGCGTCGTGCTGATCGGCTACAACGCCGCCATCGAGGTCTGGCCCATGGTCGGGCTCAACGTCGTGCTCGCGGCGATCAACATCTGGTACCTGCGCGGGATGCTCGCCACCCGGCACGACGAGCAGACCTACCAGGTGGTGGAGGTCGGTGTCGGCGACCAGTTCCTCGCGCACACGCTGCGGGTGCACGCCGCCGACATCGCCCGGTTCAACCCCGACTTCCACTGGGACCCGGACGCGTCCGGGCGATCGGCCTTCCTGGTGGTCACGGCCGACGAGGTGGTGGGCGTGGTGCTCTCGCACGCCGAGGCGCAGGGCGTCGCCCAGATCGATCTGGACTACGTGACCCCCAAGTTCCGCGACTTCACCCCGGGCGAGTTCGTCTACCGACGCAGCCACCTGTTCACCGAACGGGGCTTCCGCCGGGTGGTCAGCCCGCCCCGGATGGTCGCCCCCTACTACCACCGCCTCGGCTTTCGCCCGGAGGGCGACTCGTACGTGCTCGATCTGCCGGCGACCCCGGCCGCCGATCCCGCGTAGCGTCACCGGCGACCGATCCGGCGTAGCCTCACCGGGTCAGGATTCGGCGGGCACCGGACGGGGCAAACAGACGCCTACGCCGGGCGGGCTCGCCGACCGGCGGGCGCCGCGCGTACTGGCCGGTGCCATCACCGCAGAGGGAGCGAACCGGGCGTGCAGAGCTACGGGAGCCAACTGGCCCTGGTCGGAATCCTGGTCGTGATCAACGCGCTCTTCGCCGGCAGTGAGATGGCGCTGGTGTCGCTGCGGGACAGCCAGATCCAGCGGTTGGAGCGCACCAGCCGGGCCGGGCGGGTGCTGGCCCGGCTCGCCAAGGATCCGAACCGCTTCCTGGCCACCATCCAGATCGGCATCACCCTCGCCGGCTTCCTGGCCTCCGCCGCCGCGGCGGTCTCGCTGGCCAAGCCGCTCGTCCCGCTGCTCGGGGCGTTCGGCGGCGCGGCCGAGACGGTGGCCATCGTCGTGGTCACCCTCGCGCTGACCTTCGTCACCCTGGTCTTCGGCGAGCTGGCCCCCAAGCGGATCGCCATGCAGTCCGCCGAGCGGTGGGCGCTGCTGGTGGCCCGCCCCCTCGATCTGCTCGCCAGCTTCAGCCGGCCGGCCGTCTGGGCGCTCGGCGCCACCAGCGACGTGGTGGTCCGCCTGGTCGGGCTCAACCCGAAACACCAGCCGGAGGAGATCGGCCCGGACGAGCTGCGGGACATCGTCGCCGGCAACCACGGCTTCACCAAGGAACAACGCATCATCATCGCCGGGGCGGTGGAGATCGCCGACCGGCGGTTGCGGGCTGTCCTCGTACCCCGGTTGCAGGTCTTCACGCTCGACAGCGGCACCACCGCGGAGGCCGCGCGGCTCGTGCTGGCCGCCACCGGGCACTCCCGGGCGCCGGTCGTGCGCCACGGCGGCCTGGACGACACGGCCGGCGTGATCCACCTGCGCGACCTGGTGGGGGTGCCCGACGACCGCCCGGTCGACGAGATCGCCCGCCCCCCGATGCTGCTGCCCGACTCGCTGCCGGTGGTGGACGCGCTGCGCCAGTTCAAGGCCGAGCGCCAGCACATCGCACTCGTCGTGGACGAGCGCGGCGCCGTCGACGGCATCGTCACGCTGGAAGACATCCTGGAGGAGATCGTCGGTGAGATCTACGACGAGACCGACCGGGACGTGCGTTCGGTGCGCCGCGACCCCGACGGCGCGCTGCTGCTGCCCGGCACCTTCCCGGTGCACGACCTGCCGGACATCGGCGTCGAGCTGCCGTCACGCCCGGACGGCGACTACACCACCGTCGCCGGGCTGGTGCTGGCCCGACTCGGGCACATCCCCACCGTCGCCGGCGAGGACGTGACACTGGACGGGTGGGTGCTGATGGTGGCCGGCATCGACCACCGGGCGATCACCGAGGTACGGGTCAGTCGCGTACCCGATGCTGTCGACCCCGATGCCGACCAGGCGGCCGAGCCGGTGCTGGACGAGGCCCGCAGCTGAACCGTCCGGGTGCCGCCGCTCAGTCGCGGGACAGGTTCTGTAGCCGGACCTGACCACGGGCGACCAGCCGCTCGTCGGCATCGGTGATCTCCACCTGCCAGAGCTGCTGGCTGCGACCCCGGTGCACGGGCGTGCCGACCGCGGTCAGCTCCCCGTCCCGGACGGCCCGCAGGAAGTCGGTCTGGTTCGACACGCCGACCACCCTGCCCCGGCCGGCCAGCCAGAGGGAGCCACCCACACTGGCCGCGGTCTCCACGACCGAGCAGTACACCCCGCCGTGCTGGATGCCGAACGGCTGGTGCAGCTCCGGTCGGACCTGCCAGCTGATGACCACCCGGTCGGCGGACGCCTCCTCGAACTTCAGGCCGAGCATGGCAAAGAAACCACCCGTCAGATCCGGCATCTCCACGGCAAACCCCTCCTCGATCAACAGGGCGCCAGCCTAACCAGGGCGGGTTGCGGCAAACCCGGTACGGGTCGGAGCCGGCGATGGGGGAGAATCGGTGACCGTGACCGACAGCAGCCCCCCGCCGTCCGGGCGGGACTCCCTGACCGACGACCTGCTCTGGCGTGGCCTCATCCAGGACTCGACCGGCCTCGACGAGCTGCGCCAGCTGCTCGACGGTGGGACCGCCGCCACCTATTACGTGGGCTTCGACCCCACCGCGCAGAGCCTGCACGTCGGCTCGCTCATGCAGGTCACCACGGCCCGCCGGCTGCAACTCGCGGGTCACCGCCCGTTGCTGCTGGTGGGCGGGGCGACCGGGCAGATCGGTGACCCGAAGGAGAGCGCCGAGCGGACGCTCAACCCGCCCGAGGTGATCGCCGGCTGGGTCGAGCGCATCCGCGACCAGCTCGCGCCCTTCGTGTCGTACACCGGCGAGAACGCGGCGCACCTGGTCAACAACCTGGACTGGACCGGCGAGATGTCGGTGGTCGAGTTCCTGCGCGACGTGGGCAAGCACTTCCCGGTCAACAAGATGCTCGCGCGGGAGGTGGTGCGGGCGCGGCTGGAGACGGGCATCAGCTTCACCGAGTTCAGCTACCAACTGCTCCAGGCCAACGACTTCTTCGAGCTGCACCGTCGGCACGGCTGCCAGCTTCAGTTCGGCGGCTCCGACCAGTGGGGGAACATCACCGCCGGCGTCGACTACGTCCGTCGGCGTGGGGCGGGGCCGGTGCAGGCGTTCACCACGCCGCTGGTCACCAAGTCCGACGGCACGAAGTTCGGCAAGACCGAGGGCGGCACCGTCTGGCTCGACCCGACGTTGACCAGCCCGTACGCGTTCTACCAGTTCTGGCTCAACGTGGAGGACGCAGAGGTGGACCGCTACCTGCGGTACTTCAGCTTCCGTAGCCGCGACGAGTTGGAGGAGCTGGCGAAGGCGACGGCTGAGCGGCCGGCGGCCCGCCTGGCGCAGCGGGCGCTCGCCGAGGAGCTGACCACCCTGGTGCACGGCGCGGAGGAGACCCGGCAGGCGATCGCCGCCAGCCAGGCCCTCTTCGGGCGCGGGTCGCTGGACGACCTGGCACCGGAGACGCTGCGCGCGGCGTTGACCGAGGCCGGCCTGGTGCGTCTCTCCGGCGAGTTGCCGGACGTGGCGGGGCTGTTGCGGGACTCCGGGCTCGTCAGTGGCCTCAAGGAGGCTCGCCGGGTGATCGCCGAGGGCGGCGCCTACGTCAACAACAACCGGGTGACCGAGGTGGACGCCGGAGTGTCGCCGACCGACCTGCTGCACGGGCGATACCTGGTGCTGCGTCGCGGCAAGCGCTCGTTCGCGGGCGTTGAGCTGGGCGAATAGTCGACTGTCGACGATGTGACGGGGGACGCGTCCGGCGGATTTGACGATCATCCCGCCGGACGCGTAACTTTCTCTCTGCCAGCGCGGAACGGACGAAACAGGCCAAAGCCTGAGGCGGCCGGAGCGCGGGAATGACCGCCGGATCGGAGGGGTTGAACCTCTCGGGACCGGCGCCGGGTGGTGCCCCACAGTTCGCCGCGAGGCGGATTTGGCGCGGCGAAACCGACCGGGTATGGTTACCAACCGGCAGGGCACCGGGCAAGCTTGCGGGAGACCGCAGCGGCCGGCCTGCCGAATCCGTGACGAGAACGGCGCAAGCCGGTCGAGACATGGTGCCCGCATTACCGGATGAAGCACGACGAACCGCGAAACAGCGGTTTGACACGGCGGAAACGGGCGGGTAACGTAGTAAAAGTGCCTGGCGCTGGAAAGCGCTGAGGGACGCGAACGAAAAGCCCCGGTTGGGGTTCCACTGAGGTGGGGCTTCTGGTCGGTGTGTGGTTGTTCTTTGAGAACTCAACAGGGTGCTTGTAAAGCCAGTGCCAATTATGATTTATA
>NZ_JBEXHQ010000019.1:0-123976 GCF_040607915.1 Micromonospora sp. NPDC005215
CACACCAACCCCCACACCCTCGGCCTCAACCCCACCACCCACCCCCTCCTCGCCATGTTCGTGCCGCGCCCCGCGCTGTGCGCCCCGCCAAGATCCGCGCAACTTCCCTGATGTTGCTGCCTCCGGCGGCCGGGAGGCAGCAACATCAGGGAAACTGCGCAGATCTTGGGGGCACGGGCACGGGCACGGGCCGCCGACGCTGCTGCGGCGCGATGTCCGTGGCGCGGGGAGGTCGGGGAGGTGTTGCTTCTGCTCTCGTCCGGTGGTTCGGCCTTAACCGCTTGCCGCGTTGTGCTTTGCGACCAGGCTCGGAAGTTCGTCCAGCGAGTCGATGCGGAAGAGGCACTGCGCGGCCACGTCGGGAAGGTCGAGGATGTGACCCCAGGGGCCGCGCCGGATCAGGCACGTCCGCATACCGATCTCCTGGGCCGGGCGTACGTCGTTGTCGGGCCGATCGCCGACGTACAGGATCGACGACGCGTCGCCGCCGCCGGCGCGGACGACCCGCTCGAAGAAGGCCGGTGACGGCTTGGCCACCCCCCAACCGTGCGACGTGCCGATCACGTCCACGGGGAGGTCGAGTGCGCGGAGGGTCGCCTCGGCGTGCGCTGGCTGGTTTCCGGCCAGGCCCACGAGCAGGCCCTGCTCCTTGAGGGCGGTCAGGCATTGCCGTGCGTCGGGGTAGAGATCCTCCTCGCCGAACGACTCTGACTTGCCGGCGGCGGCCCGGCGCTCAAGCTCGGTGTCGAGGTCGAAGTCGGGCCGGAAGGCCCGGAACGTCTCCTGGTAGTCCAGTCCTCGGGCGATCACCGCGCCGAGGACCGCCGAGAGCGTGTGCCGTGGCACACCGAACCAGTCGGCCCAGGTCGCGAACTCGCGTGACTCGTCGAGAATCGTTCCGCCAACATCGAAGAAAACCGCGTTGATCACTGCGCCCCCGGTCACGGTCGTGTTGTCGGTGGAGCGTAGCCGCAGTCGTCGCTTGTGGACACGGGACGCGGGAATGGCACTCACGTCGTACCGTTTGCCGGTGCATGTACTTGACGATCCGGCGGTGTCAGCCAGGGTGGCCGGCTTCCTCGGCACGCACGGGGAGCGGTGGCCGAGCACCCCGGTCGAGCAGATCCGGCGGTTGGCGAGCGCGGATGGACCGGACGGGCCGCTGGCCGTGGTGCCCGACGAGCTGGTCGCGGTCGCCGTCGCGTTCGAGGAGCGATATGGCGGGCTCGCCTACCGACTCAAGACAGACGGCAACCACATGGAGTACGGCCTGGAGGGTGAGGCGTACTTCCGCTGGATCTCCGAATTTGGGTGGATGTTCCCGGCAGCCGTCGACGGGGCCTGGACGTGGGGTGTCGATGTCCTGCTCGACGGACGGACCGCCATGGCCCCGGGCGAGTGGCCGTACCGGCTGATCGACCGCGCCGTGGAGCAGCGGCTGGAGAAGCACGCGCTCCTGGAGGAGGTGCGGCTCTGGCCGCACGTCACGCTCACCTACGAGACCGCCACCCTGGTCTCGCCGACGATCACCCTGAGCGGTGTCCCCGAGGTGCCCGAGGCCACCGGCCCGGCCGACCGTTGGTGGTATGACGGCGAGGTGGCCGCACACCTCTGGCTCCATGGCTGGCCCGCCGGGAGGGACAACTGGGTGTTGCGCTGTTTCTCCCGAACGAGACCTGGGTTGTCCGGCGTGCTCGGACACCTCAGCGCGGTCGGCGAGTTGGACCAGTGGTGCACAATCTGCAGCCGAGCATTGCAGCCGTCGATGCCTACCTACGTCCCTCAGGGCGGCGAGCCAGGCCTCTGTCTGCCCTCGCCCTCGGATCGCCGGTAGCCCGCTGACGCGCGCCCTGCCCAGCTTTACCGGCGCTGCGTCGACGGCGGCGAACGTGTCGCTCATTCACTATCGTGATCGTCCATGGGGGAGTCGGCTGAGCCGGTGGGTGAGGTGCTCGTACTCGGGCGGTCGCGGGTCTGGCCCGCCGTCGCGGTGCCGGTCGCGGTCGTGATCGGGCTGATCGTCGGTGCGGTGCTGTTCGACTGGGTCGGCTGGGGCGGGTTGGTGCTCAGTGCCGGGTCGATAGTCCTTGCGTTCGTCCACTGGCGCAACGCGGTGTTGGCTGACGACACCGGGCTGCTGGTGCGGGATCGGGGCGGCTTGCGGCGCTCGTACGCGTGGTCTGAGATCGAGCGGATGGGCTGGCAGGATGCCGGGATGTGGGGGAGTTCCCTGGTGGTCTATCCCCGCGGCGGCCCCTACGACGTACCGGGGCCCAATGCGTCAGTCAACGTGGCACGCATCTGGCGACCGAGACGCGCACACCTCGCCGACCCGATGCCGGCGCTGCTCCGGACGCATGGCATCAAGACGATCAGCGAGCCCTGACCCGCTCAAGGTCGACGTGGCTGATCGACAGTGGTCAGCCGCAGCGTCCGAGCGGCAGTGGGTGCGAAGCCCAGGGCACGGTAGACGCCGCTCGGACTCCGCCTCGGCTCGACCGCCCTCGTGAAACAGGTCCTAGTAGGGCGGGGTGGGCATCTCCGGTGCGCGCCGACGTGACCGTCGGGAGTCCGCGCCAACCACTGCGAGCAGCACCACGGCGGTGGCGACGCCGGCGTTGAGCGGATTGAGGTGCGGCGTCACCGGCACCAGCAGGCCGAGGGCCAACAGGCCAGCCGTCCGGGAGCGGGAGACCCGGGCGAAGACCTGGTATTCGAGGGCCGTTCGCCCGGCGAGGAAGAGCGCCGGGCCACCGAGGATGGCGATGAGCCAGGCCGCGGGGAGGTGCCGGAGTGGCTCGGTGATGACCAGTTCGAAGCCGACGCCGGTCAGCACGATTCCCGCGATCATGATCAGGTGGGTGAATGCCATGTCGGTGGCGAGTCGAGTGGCGTCGCGCGATTGGCTGATGGCGGCGTCCAGCAATCCTCCCGCGACGTGGAAGTAGGTCCGCCACAGCAGGACGGTGGTCCCCAGGGCGAGGAGGAAGCCGCCCGTCTGGTCGGCGTGGAATTCGCTGCCGCTGAACGCCAGCCCGATGACGAAGATCGCCTCACCGAGGGCGATGAGCAGGAACTGTTGGTACCGCTCGGCCAGGTGCTCGGCCGCGATCGCCCGGACGCCGAGCCGTCGCGCGCCGAGTCGCGGCGTCGGCCAGCCGAGGAACAGGCCGGCGTAGTCGATCAGCACGGCGGCGGTCCAGAGTGGCCCCCGGACGCTTCCCTCGGCGGCCAGAGCACCGATGACCCAGAGCGGCGCGCTCATGCCGAGCCAGAACAGGACCCGGATGGATTGCCGGGGATCCGGTCGGCCGTGCCCGGCGAGGTGGAAGTAGACCACCCGGCCGATCTGCAGGCTCACGTAGGTGATGGCGAACAGCGGTGCCCGCGCGCCGAAGCCGTCGGGCACCGCGACCGCCATCGTCATGGCGCCGACCACTGTCATCACGATGACGATCTGGACGATCGACGCCTCCGGGTCCAGCCAACTTGTCGACCAGGCGGTCAACGACCAGACCGCCCAGAGCGCCAGGAACAGCAGCAGGGCCTGCCCGAGGCCCGCGTACACGCCCCGCTGGCCGTCGGTGAAGTCGCTGATCACCCGCGCCGAGATCCGGGTGAGGGCGAAGACGAAGACCAGGTCGAGGAAGAGTTCCAGAAAGGTCGCTCGTTGCCGACTGGCGGCGCTGCGCACCAGCCCTTCCTCGCGCTGATCGCTCATCCGTCCGCCACGGGCCGGTGCCGTCGAACGACCACGTGCCCTCCCGTCGTGGTGATCCCCTCACCTAACGAGCGACGGTCGGCGGTGGCACGTGGGAACGAAGGAATCGACCCGTTCGCCTTACGGTTGTAAGGTTATGCGGTGACCACACCGAGAACGCGGGCTCGCAACAAGCGCGGCGAAGGCGCCCAGTTGCGCGAAGAGATCGTCAGCGCCGCCGGCAAGCTGCTGGACGGTGGTGACCCGCAGAGCGTGACGCTGCGGGCGGTGGCCCGGGAGGCCAGCATCTCGGCGCCGTCGATCTATGCGCACTTCCCGGACCTGGACTCGATTCTGCTGGTGGTCGCCCAGCGCGCGTTCGCCGCCCTGGAGCAGGCGTTGGCCGGGCCGGACGACCCGGATCCGGCCGAGCGGCTGCGGGCGGTCAGTGCGGCCTACCTGACCTTCGCCGAGCGCCAGCCGCACCGGTACCGGCTGATGTTCGGGGCGGTCTGGGATGCCAGCCAGGCCCGCGATCGGACGCCGGCGTTGGCGGACGACCTCGCCGTGCTCGGCATGGGAGCCTTCGAGGTCATCCATCGCACCGTCGCCGAGTGTGCCGCGAAAGGGCTCTCGACCAGCGCGGATCCCTTCGCCGACGCGACGGCGCTCTTGGTGGGGCTGCACGGGTTCGCTCAACTCCAGGTGGCGACGCCGCTGTTTCCCTGGCCCCCCAACCTGCGGGAGGCCCTCATCAACCGGCTGGCATTGTTGGTCTGACCGGCCCATACAGTCGCCAATCCGTCACGACGCGACTGCGGTCGGTGTCCGCCCTTACGCTCAACTGCGTGCCCGGACCTGCCGAGAAGGCCACCGAACAGGACCGGCGTGACCTCATCGTCACTGTCGCACGCGAGCTGGCCGAGGCGGAGGGCTGGGCGGGGGTGAGCACCCGACGACTCGCCGAGCGGGCCGACATCGACGTCGGCGACCTCTACCGGCAATTCGCGGATCTTGACGCGCTCCTCGCCGCCGTGGCCGTCTGCGCCTTCGCCGACCTGGCCGCCGATCTGGCGGAGGCGCACGCGGAGGCAACCGGCAGCGCCGAGGGGGTCTGGCCGGCGGTCGCGACCGCGTACCTCGACTTCGCGTACACGAATCCGGAGGTCTATGACGCGATGCTCGCGCTGACCCCCGACCTGGGCCTCGGCGTCGATGGCGTCCCGGCCGCGCCGCGGGCGGTCTTCGCCGAGCTGCGCGCGGCCCTGACCCCGCTGGCCGAGGGGCGTGACCCGGACACCCTCGCCGAGGTGGGTTGGAGCCTGCTGCACGGCGTGGTGATGCTCACCCGGGGCGGTCGGCTCCGACCCGAGGGGCAGGAGGAACGGGAGGTGTTGATCGCCCAGCGGTTGCTGCGGTGGCCGTGACGGGCAGCCTGGTCAGTTGACGGGCTTGCGGTCGGCCGGCCCCCTGTCGACGAACCGGAACGTGCTGCCCAGCGGCGCGTTACCCAACTCCTTGAGGATCAGACCGTTACCGGCGGCGTGCTGAAGGAACCGGGTCTCACTGCCGATCGCGTACGTGCCGGCGCCCTTGGCGACGATGGTGAACCGCTGTATCGGGTTGTCCACGTCGCAGACGGCGGCCTCGATGGTCAGCTCGGGCTCGATGTCCAGACCGTTCACCTGCCAGCAGGACGGCTCGTCGTTGGCCGGGTGATCGTCCTTCGTGCCGAAAGCCTTGATCACGTACCGGTCGCCGCCGATCGGCGTCGGAACGAACAGGACGCGTCCGCCGGTGTCGCCGCCCTCCTCAAGCCGACCGCTGAGTTCCAGTGCGTCCCCGGAACCCTGCACCCGCGCCATCGTGATCTCGCGCTTGCCGGACAGCAGGGAGTCGGTCGCGACTGCCGGAGCCGACGACGATGAGAGTGTCGCCGCCGGGGGCGTCGGTGTGCCTGCCGTGGTCGTCGGCGCCTTGTCGGCGTCGCCTCCGCACGCCACCAGCGCGCCGGTGCACGCCAGCAGCGCCGCGCCGGCAACCCACTTCATCGTGATCACGTCGTACTCCTCATGAGCTGTCCCGCACCTCTCGGCCACCAAGATTTCGCTGCTCCCCCTCCCCGGACGAACGCCACGCCGAGACGGTTCACGAAAAAGTCCGAAATCCACAGCCGATCTCCCGCCTATCCTGTCCCTTCGACTGGGCGGTGACGTCACGGGGAGGGAACGGTATGACGGACGGCGCGGTGGCGCGGCGACAGGCGCAGGTGCTGATCTTCGATGCGGACGACACGTTGTGGGAGAACAACGTCGTCTTCGAGCAGGTGATCGACGACTTTCTGGAGTGGCTCGACCACCCCACGTTGGATCGCACCGAGATCCGGCTGATCCTCGACGACATCGAGCGAGCCAACACGGTGGCGCACGGGTACGGCAGCAAGGTCTTCCTGCGCAGTCTGGCGGAGTGCCTGGAGCGGCTGCGCGAGCGGCCGGCCACCGACTCCGAGCGCCAGGAGATCGAGCGCCTGGCGGTAGCGCTCGTCGAGCACCAGGTGGAGCTGATGCCCGGGGTGGCCGACGCGCTCGACGAGCTGGCCGGCCGGCACGAGCTGCTGCTGCTCACCAAGGGCGACAAGGCGGATCAGCAGCGCAAGCTGGACGCCTGCGGGCTGCTGCACCACTTCCGGGCCGCGCACATCGTCGCCGAGAAGGACGTCGAGACGTACCGGTGGCTGGTCCGGGAACACCGCCTTGATCCGGCCCGCGCCTGGATGATCGGCAACTCCCCGAAGTCGGACATCCTGCCGGCCCGCGCGGCCGGGTTGAACGCGGTCTTCATCCCGAACGAGAACACGTGGGTGTTGGAGCACGACGAACTGGACCCCACCGACGCCGGGGTGTTGCGGCTCGCCGCGTTCCGCGACCTGCTGCGGCACTTCTGAGGGTGCCGAAAGCCAACAGCGTCAGCGATCATGGTCGCGTTACGCCGGCTTGTCTGATTTTCACCCTGAGATCAGTCGCGCCGTCGGTCGCCCGGCACGGCTTGTCCGCCCGGTCCGGGTCGACCTAACCTGGCCCGGCGCTCACGGCCTTCGGGGTGTCTGCCGGGAGCGCGCCGGTGTTCGGCGGCTGGCACCGTGGAGCTGAGTGCCGGAGCTGTCCGCTCCCATCCGGACGGCCGAACGTCAGGGCCGGGTAGTTGCGGACCCGGCCCTGACCCGGCCACTGATCAGTTGGACCCGGCGCGTGGGGCAGACCGTGCGCCGGTTGGACTGTCAGGATGACCTGATGAACCGCAGAGCCCTCCTGTTCGGCGCTGTCGCGGGTCTGGCGGCACCGGCCCTGCTCGCCCCGACGGCCCCCGCGCTCGGCGCGACCCGGCCGACGCCGCCCTGGGGCACCGCGCCGTTGCCCCGCCGCACCGGACCGAGCACCCCGCGCCGCAACCTGGCCGCCCGGTTGACCACCCTGCCGACGCAGACTCGGCAGGTCATCGTCGTCGGCGCCGCCAGCTACGCCACCACCTACGCCACGCTTGAGGCGTACGCGCGGATCAGGGGCCGCTGGCAGCCGGCCTCGGCGGCGTTGCCCGCCCGCCTCGGCTCCAGGGGATTCAGCGACAACCACGTGGAGGGCGTGCCGACCACCCCCACCGGTGTCTACTCGATCGGTCCCACCATGTACGGCATCGCCGCCAACCCGGGAGTGCGATACCCCTACCACCAGTTGGTCAGCGGCGACTGGTGGAACGAGAACCCGTCGTCCCCGCTCTACAACACCTTCCAGCACACCTCGACCAACCCGGGTGGGGCCAGCGAGGCGCTGTGGCAGGAAGTCCCGTCGTACACGCACTTCGCGGTGCTCACCTACAACATGCCACCGAACGTGCCGACCCCGATCCCCAACGCGGGCAGCGGCATCTTCCTGCACCAGTTCAGGGTCAGCGCCGGCAATGCCACGGCCGGCTGCGTCTCGCTCGCCCACGACCACCTGGTCGGCGTGCTCAACTGGCTGGACCCGGCACTGTCGCCGCGCATCGTGCTCAGCCCGTACGACCAGCTCGACCGATACTGACAAGCGCCGCGGCGGGGTCTGGCCTCAGGAGGTCTCGCCCCGGACGATCGCCACCGCCACCCGGCAGAACTCGTCCATGTCCGGGTTGAACCTGGCCGCGATGTCGGGATGCAACCCGGAGCGGGTCTCCTCCAACAGTCGCTGGCAGACCTGCTCGACCGGCTCGCCGCCGTAGCCGGCGCGGATCCGGTCGGTGGCCGCCTG
Source organism: Micromonospora sp. NPDC005215 (assembly GCF_040607915.1). Taxonomy (NCBI): domain Bacteria; kingdom Bacillati; phylum Actinomycetota; class Actinomycetes; order Micromonosporales; family Micromonosporaceae; genus Micromonospora; species Micromonospora sp. NPDC005215. The sequence continues at coordinate 7,981 of NZ_JBEXHQ010000019.1, forward strand.
AAGCGCCGAGGTCAACTGCTCCTCCAGCGGGCCCCGCAGCTTCTGCTGCACAGGGTCGAGCCCGCGTGGGTCGAGCGTGACATGTGGCTCCGACATCGGTGCTCCCTTCGTCGGCGTCCGCGATACCCCACCGCGGTCGTCGGTCAAACCCCGTCCGGTACGGCGGCGACCCGCACCTGGTACGAGAAGTCCTCGGCCGGCTTCTCCTGATACGACAGCCGGCGGATCTGCCGGTCGTCGTGGTAGAGCGCGACGTCCACAAGCACACCGAGGTGGGTGAGGCCGATGGACGACACCCGCTTCTTGTCCTGCAACACCGCGCAGACGCCGCCGAGCAGGGTGCTGGCGTCGCCCGTGCGGTGCCCGGGCGGGCACCGCAGGACCAGCTCCACCTCGATCGGCCCGGGCAACGGCGTCCAGCCGGTGCGCTGAGCCGCCGTGAGGGCGGCCTGAAGTAGGGTGCGGACCCTCGTCGCCTGCCGATGCCCGGCGGCGAAGATGGACAACGCTTCGGTCTTGACCGGTGGCAGGCCGCTCACTTCGAATGTCAGGGCGAGAGCGCGGGTGTCCTGCACGAGCACCTCCTCGTTGGGACGATCCTGCCGAACCGGGGGAGCGGCGGTGGGACGTTCCCGCGATTACCAACCGATCGGGCAGGCAGGGGGTCGGCCGGAGCGTGTCGACGGCGGCGGCGAGCGCGCTGGCTGCGGCGTGAGGAAAACGCTAGCCGACGCCGCCCGCCCCCGGTAGTCGGCCAGTCACCCGATGGGGTGCGGCGAAAAGGCGCAGAACTCGTTGCCCTCCGGGTCGGCCAGCACCCACCAGCGGGCGTCGGCCTGTGGCTCCCGCAGCAGTGTCGCGCCCGCGTCGATCAGCGCCGTGGGCGCGGGGTCGACCAGGTCGACGTCCCAGTGCAGCCGGTTCTTGACCGTCTTGGGCTCGGGCACCCCGGCGAAGACCCAGTAGTCCCAGGGGAACCCGGCCGCGCCGCTGACCGCCGCGTGGGTCGACTCGTCCTCGATGGTGCCGCCGAGCGCGCCGGCCCACCAGGTCGCCTGTGCGACCGGGTCGGCCGCGTCGACGACCAGCTCGAACGGGCCCGGCCCGGTGCCCTCGCGAGCCGCGAACGCGCAGAACTCGTTGCCCTCCGGGTCGGTCAGCACCCACCAGGTGGCCTCGCCGGCCGGCTCCCGGACCAGCCGTGCGCCGGCCGCGAGCAGCGCCGCCGGGTCCGCGTCGGCCAACCGCAGATCCAGGTGTACGCGGGTCTTGCCGACCCGCGGTTCGGGCACCTTGTTCACCCAGATCGATTCGGCGTTCGAGCGCGCCGAGCGGGGGTCCACCCGCGTGTCGTCGTCGCCGGCGTCGGCCACGTCACCGTTGAGCATCCGAGCCCAGAAGGCCCCGAGGGCGAGCGGGTCGGCGGCGTCCAGACAGAGATCCTTGAAGCGCGCGATCATGTGTCGGTGGGGCTCAGTGCTGCTTGGCGTACCCGACGAACGCCTTCCAGGCCGCCGGGTCGACGCGCAGGGTGCCGCCGTCGCGGTCCTTGGTGTCGCGCACCAGCACCACGGTCGGCAGGTTGTCGGCGACCTCGACGCAGGCTCCGCCGTTGCCGCCGGACCTTGTCGACTTCCGCCACTGGGGGGTCAGCATGTCCATGACTTCGCCACTTCCTTGATCAGCTCGGTTGACTGCCGGCGGGGGAGCGCCTCGTTCCGCACGATCTCCCACGTCTTCGCCAGCTTAGCGATGTCGGTCGGCGCATCGACGATCTGCGCCGTGAGTTGGTTGTCCGCATAGGTCACGCGCTCACCGTCGGGCATCTCGGCGATGATGAACTGCCCGCCCAACCCCAGGTACATCCCAGCATCCACCGGCACGATGTGCACCTGGATATGCTCCGCCGTCGCCAACTGGACCAGGTGCTCGCACTGCTCGACCATGAGCCCCGGCTGGTCGAGCACCGGCCGGCGCAGCACCGCCTCGTCCAGGACGGCGATGAGCTGCGGCGGGCGCGGGCGTTGCAGGATCGCCTGCCGCTCCAGCCGGGAGGCGACGATCCGGTCCACATCGTCGGCGTCGAACCGACCACCGGCCAGTGTGGCCCGCGCGTACCGCTCGGTCTGGAGCAGACCCGGCACGTACGCCAACTCGAACCAGCGCAGCGTGGTCGCCTCCCGCTCGAACTCGATCCACTCGCGCAGCCAGGCCGGCTCGGCGTCGAGCCGGGCCAACCTCTCCAGCATGCGCTGGAAGCGCCCAGCGGTCGGGTGGTGAGTGTCAATCGCCCGCATGTACTCCTTCGTGGGCGCTCGTCCGCCGGTCTCCACCGAGCTGACGTGTGAGCCTGAATAGCCGATGCCCCTGCCGAAGTCGTCCTGACTGAGCCCGAGCCCGGTGCGGAACAGGCGCAGCTCCTCCAACACGTAGTCGGTGACGGTCCCCATCGAATCCCCAACCTTCGCTCACTGTGGATCGGCGTGTCCCGCACGGCTGCTCGACTGTGCGGCTGAGCTGCACGGATGCCGCGAGCACGTGTCGACCGTAGTCGGCTGCTCGCAAACTGTCACCAGTGGCGGGTCCGCTGGTGGCCGGAACAGGCGGCGGTGGGCTCTGCCCCCGGGGTCGCTCCCGTCTCCCCCTTGCGGGAGCGACCCCTTCCCCGCCCCCGAGGAGGTCGATGTGTTGAGCCCGACAGACCACCAAGACGGAACGAGGTGGCGGTGATCATGGTCCGGCCGCCCGTCCCGCACGTCGCCATGCGTCCGCTCTGGCGGTGCCGGAGCTGCGGCCGGGACTGGCCCTGCCAGCCGGCCAAGCTCGCCCTGCTGTCGGAGTACCGGACCAGCAGAACAGCGCTGCTCATCTACCTCGGCACCCTCATGAACGAGGCGACGGGCCAGCTCACCCAGCTCCACCCGGACCACCCGCCGGCCAGGATGACCGAGCGCTTCCTCTCCTGGGCGAGAGCCCGGGGCTGACGTTGCTCGTACCGTCAGGCGGGTTTGACTCTGGTGGTGTCCGGGGGCGAGGTGTCGGAGGCGGTCCGGCCCTCGCGTAGTGACAGGCGACGTGCCAGCACCGTGGCGCCCCCGAGCGCGGCCAGGACCATGGCGATCTCCGCGACCACCACCGCCGGTGCCAAGCTGTAGCCGGTGGCCCAGGAGAAGCCGACGGTGATCGGCGTGATGACGATGCCGGCCACCGGGACGAGCACGCTCATCATCCGAGCCGTCCGCCGGATCTCGGGCAGGTCGCGAAGCCGGGTCCGCACCGCGACGACCGCTCCCGCAGCGACCACGGCGCCCGGTACGCCGTAGTAGACGGCGAAGGCGAGCTGGATCGGCACGTCGATCGAGCGGGGGATATCGATCATGCGGACGAATACCGGGAAGGCCGCCATCAGGAGGCCGTAGCCGAGCACCGCACCGAGCATCGCGCCGATCAGTGCGGTGCCGAGGATGCGACCGTAGTCCTCGCGCACCCGTCGGACGCCAGCCTCGTCGGCAAGCCGTCGCGCGAAGCCGGCCACGTCACTGCCGATCAACTGCGCGGGATCGCCCCCGTCGGCAGCCGCGGCCCGCAGGTCGAGGCGCAGGTCCGCGGCGAGTGTCGCCCGATCGGCCGAGCCGACCCCGTACCCGCGCCACGCCTGGTCGGCTTCGCCCAGAAGGCGGTCGATGGTGTCCATGGGTCAGCTCCTCGTGGGGTGGTGGTCGAGCGGGCGGAGAACGGCGTCGACGGTGCCGGTGAAGCGGTCCCACTGTTTCTGCCAGGCGTCCAGGTGGATCCGACCGGGCCCCGTCAGCGCGTAGACCTTTCGGGGCGGGCCGGTCGGACTGGCCTGCTGTTCGTGAGCGACGAGGCCGAGTCGGCGCATCCGCGTCAGCAGGGGATAGATGGTGCCGTAGCTGATGGCGCCGAAGCCGGCCGTCTCCATCCGCCGCACCAGCTCGTAGCCGTGCGCGGGCTCGCGCGCCAGCAGTGCCAGCAGGCACATGTCCAGCGCGCCCCGCAGAAGTTGGGTCTGCCGGTCGTTGTCGTCAATGGACTGGCTCTCCGCCGCTACCATGCGACACATACTAGCTTACTAGTTGGCGTCGCGATATACCGGTACGAGCTTCCACTGTGTCAGCCAGGTTTCGCGACTTCGCAGGTGGGGCAGAGTAGCCGCACAGAGCATCCGGGCCGGGGCGTTTTCGCAGCTCGTCGGCCTCGACATGGCTCGCCGTGCGCCGGGGCACGGACGCCCTCCCCGGTCTTTCGCCGAGGGAAGGGGGAGGGCTATGACGGACCCCGAAACGGCACGACACCGACGCCGGCCGATTGTTCGGCTGGGCGCGGCGGCCGCCGCGTTGGCGCTTGTCGCACCGCTCGCCGCGTGCGGCGCGGGCGACGACGGTGGCCCACCGACGATCAACCTGTACTACCCGCCCGAGCAGAACCTGCAAAAGGTCGTCGACGACTGCAACGCGCAGGCACAGGGGCGGTACGAGATCGCCTACCAGGTGCTGCCCCGCCAGGCCGACGACCAGCGGGTGCAGATGGTGCGCCGGCTGGCCGCCGAGGACAGCGGAATGGACCTGCTCGGGCTGGACGTGACCTGGACCCAGGAGTTCGCCAGCGCCGACTGGATCCGTGAGTGGAGCGGCCAGGACAAGGCCGAGGTCGAGCAGGGCACCCTCGCCGGGCCACTGGCCACCGCCCGCTACGAGGACAAGTTGTACGCCGCGCCGAAGAACACAAACGTCCAGTTGCTCTGGTACCGCAAGGACCTGGTGCCGCAACCGCCGACCACCTGGGACCAGATGATCAGCGCGGCCCAGCAGCTCAAGGAGCAGGGCAAGCCGTACCAGGTGCTCACCATGGGCGCCCAGTACGAGGGCCTGGTCGTCCTCTACAACACCCTCGCCGAGAGCGCCGGAGGAAAGATCCTCAACGACGACGGCACGCAGGCCGTGATGGACGACGGCACGGTCCGGGCGTTGGAGCAGCTGAAGAAGTTCGCCACGTCGGGCGTGACCTCGCCGTCGTTCAGCAACGCCACCGAGGACCCGGTCCGGCTGGAGTTCCAGTCCGGTTCGGGCGCGTTCCAGGTGAACTGGCCGTTCGTCTACCCGGCCCTTCAGGAGGCCAACCCGGACCTGGCCAAGCAGGTCGGCTGGGCTCGGATCCCCGGCATCGACGAGGGCACCCCCAGCAAGGTCACCATCGGCGGGGTCAACCTGGCGGTCAGCTCGTACTCCAAGCACCCGGAGATGTCCTACGAGGCGGCCCGGTGCATCCGCAGCGCCGAGCACCAGAAGTTCTCCGCCATCAAGGACGGTGTACCGCCCACCATCGAGGCGGTCTTCGACGACCCGGAGATGACCGAGGCGTACCCGATGAAGGACACCATCCTGGAAGAGCTGAAGGAACCGGCGACCCGTCCCCTGACGCCGGCGTACCAGAGCATCTCCACAGTGATGTCGGCGATCCTGTCGCCGCCGTCGGGGATCCGGCCGCAGCAGACCGCCGACGAGCTGCGCGACGCCATCGCCGATGCCCTCCAGTCGAAGGGGGTCCTGCCGTGAGCATCAACGCCACGCCGACCGGCGCGGACGTCGCCGCGGAGGAGACCCGCGCGCCCGCCGCCGTACCCACCCAACGCGGTGGTCGCCGTAAGCCGCCACTGAGCGAGAACAAGAAGGCCGAACGCAGGCTCGGCTGGCTGCTCTGCGCACCCGCCGCGCTGGTGATGGTCGCGGTGACCGCGTACCCGATCATCTACTCGGTCTGGCTGTCGTTGCAGCGCTTCGACCTGCGGTTCCCCGACGAGCGTCAGTTCATCGGGCTGGACAACTACGTCACGGTGCTCACCAACGAGTTCTGGTGGACCGCGTTCGGGGTGACCGCGCTGATCACGGTGGTCACCGTGGTCGTCGAGCTGGTGCTCGGCATGGGCCTGGCGATCATCATGCACCGCACCCTGGTCGGCCGCGGCCTGGTCCGCACCTCGGCGCTCATCCCGTACGGGATCGTCACAGTGGTCGCGGCGTTCTCCTGGCGGTACGCCTGGACGCCCGGCACCGGCTACCTGGCCGACCTGTTCAGCGACGGCGCGCCGCTTACCGAGCGGGCCAGCTCGCTGGCGATCATCATGCTCGCGGAGATCTGGAAGACCACCCCGTTCATGGCGCTGCTGCTGATGGCCGGGCTGGCGCTGGTGCCGGAGGACCTGCTCAAGGCGGCGTCCACCGACGGCGCGAGCGCCTGGCAGAAGTTCACAAAGGTGATGCTGCCGGTGATGAAGCCGGCGATCCTTGTCGCGCTGCTGTTCCGCACCCTGGACGCCTTCCGCGTCTTCGACAACATCTTCGTGCTGACCGCCGGGGGCAACGAGACCTCATCGGTGTCGATGCTCGCCTACAACAACCTGATCCGGGGCCTGAACCTCGGCATCGGCTCGACGATGTCGGTGCTGATCTTCATCACCGTGGCGATCATCGCGTTCATCTTCGTGAAGCTGTTCGGCACCGCTGCCCCCGGCAGCGACGACGGGGAGAGGCGCTGACATGGCTGTCGAAACCACCCGGGCGAAGCTGCGCTGGGGGCTGCTGGACGTCCTCGTGGTCGCCTTCGCGCTCATCCCGGTGCTGTGGATCGCGTCGCTGTCGTTCAAGACGCCGGCCACCCTCACCGACGGGAACTTCATCCCGCGGGAGTGGACGCTTGACAACTACCGGACGATCTTCGACACCGACCAGTTCGTCCGGGCGCTTGTCAACTCGATCGGCATCGCCCTGATCGCCACGCTGATCGCGGTGGTGCTCGGTGCGATGGCCGCGTACGCGATCAGCCGCCTGGACTTCCCCGGCAAGAAGCTGCTGGTCGGCGTCTCCCTGCTGATCGCGATGTTCCCGCAGGTGTCGCTGGTGTCCCCCCTGTTCGAGATCGAGCGTCAGCTCAAGATCTTCGACACCTGGCCCGGCCTGATCCTGCCGTACATCACCTTCGCGCTGCCGCTGGCGATCTACACGCTGTCGGCGTTCTTCAAGCAGATCCCGTGGGACCTGGAGAAGGCGGCCAAGATGGACGGCGCCACGCAGGCCCAGGCGTTCCGCCGGGTGATCGCCCCGCTGGCCGCGCCCGGCTTGTTCACCACGGCGATCCTGGTGTTCATCTTCTGCTGGAACGACTTCCTGTTCGCCATCTCGCTGACCTCCACCGAGCGGTCCCGCACGGTGCCGGCCGCGCTGTCGTTCTTCACCGGCGCGTCACAGTTCGAGGACCCCACCGGGGCGATCTGCGCCGCCGCCGTCGTGATCACCGTTCCGATCATCCTGTTCGTCCTCTTCTTCCAGCGCCGCATCGTGTCCGGTCTGACCTCCGGCGCAGTCAAGGGATAGGTGAGTAGTCATGGCTGACATCGTGCTCGACAAGGTGAGCAAGAGTTTCCCGGACGGGACCGTCGCCGTGCAGGACGTCGACCTGGAGATCGCCGACGGCGAGTTCGTGATCCTGGTCGGCCCCTCGGGCTGCGGCAAGTCCACCACCCTCAACATGATCGCCGGTCTGGAGGACATCAGCTCCGGCGAGCTGCGCATCGCCGGACAGCGGGTCAACGACAAGGCTCCCAAGGACCGGGACATCGCCATGGTCTTCCAGTCCTACGCCCTGTACCCGAACATGACAGTGCGGGAGAACATGGCGTTCCCGCTGCGGCTGGCGAAGCTGAACAAGGAGACCATCAACCAGAAGGTCGACGAGGCGGCCAAGGTGCTGGAGCTGACCGCACTGCTGGACCGCAAGCCGGCCAACCTCTCCGGCGGGCAGCGCCAGCGGGTGGCGATGGGCCGGGCGATCGTCCGCCAGCCCAAGGCGTTCCTGATGGACGAGCCGCTGTCCAACCTCGACGCCAAGCTGCGGGTGCAGATGCGCACTGTCGTGTCCCGGTTGCAGAAGCAGCTCGGCACGACCACCGTCTACGTCACCCACGACCAGACCGAGGCCATGACCCTCGGCGATCGGGTGGTGATCATGCGCGGCGGCGCGGTGCAGCAGGTCGGCCCACCGCAGGAGCTCTACGACCACCCCCGCAACCTCTTCGTGGCCGGCTTCATCGGCTCCCCGTCGATGAACTTCCTGCACGCCGCCGTACAGGACGGCGGGCTGCACACCGCGCTGGGTGACGTGCCGCTCGGCGACCGGGTCCGCCGTGAACTGGAGGCCGCCGACGCACCCCGGGAGCTGATCCTCGGCATCCGCCCCGAGCACTTCGAGGACGCCGAACTGGTCGACGACGACACCCGCCGCCGGGGCATGGAGTTCGAGGCGCCGGTCGACATCGTCGAGTCGATGGGCTCGGACAAGTACGTCTACTTCACAGTGGAGGGCGAGAAGGCCAGCGCCGCCGAGCTGGAGGAGTTGGCCGCCGACGCCGGTGCCGCCGACTTCGCCGGTGGCGGCGGCAACCTGGTGACCCGGCTGTCCGCGGAGTCGCCGGTGGCCGAGGGACAGTCGCGCCGGGTCTGGTTCAACCTGGAGAAGATCCACCTGTTCGACCCGGCCACCGGCCGCAACCTGACCCTGCGCGAGGGGCGGGCTGCCGGCGCGCTCGCCGACTGACAACGAACCCGGCACCACGATCGCGCTCGATCACTTGTGCAGTGGTGTCGGACCGCGCGGGATGCCACCGCAACCAGGAATTTGCGCGATCTTGACGATGGGGTCGGCGGGTGAACCCGCCGGCCCCCGTCCGTGTCCTGCGCCGCGCCGCCGGTCGTGGCAAGGTGGTCGAAGGTCGCATCGTGAGGCGGGGGGCGGGATGGACCGACGACTGGCCGCGCTGGCCAAGGCGCACGGCGTGTCCACCTGGTACGAGGACTGGCGGCACCGCCGCGTCGAGGTCGCACCGGAGACCGTGGTGGGTGTGCTCGGCCTGCTCGGCGTGGACGCCACCAGCCCCGCCGCCATCGCCGACGGTCTCGCCGCCGCTCGCGCGGTCGACCGGAGTGCGCTGCCGGAGACGGTAGTGCTCACCCACGGCGTCACCCGGGCACTGCCCGGCCCGGGGATGGTGACCCTGGAGGACGGCGGCCGGCGCGCCGTCGACAGCGAGCTGCCGAAAGACCTGCCGCTGGGCTGGCACCGGCTGGCCTGCGCCGGCCGGGAGGTGACACTGGTGGTGGTGCCCCGCCGGCTGCCGGTGCCGCCACGCACCTGGGGTTGGCTGCTCCAGCTCTACGCGCTCACCTCGGAACGCTCGTGGGGCATGGGAGATCTCGGCGACCTCGCCGAATTCACCCGCTGGGCCGGTGCCACCGGTGCGGGCCTGGTGCTGCTCAACCCGCTGCACGCGGTCGGGCCCGCGCACCCGGTCGCCGCATCCCCCTACTCGCCCGCCAGCCGACGCTTCGTCAACCCGCTCTACCTGCGAGTGAGCGACATTGCCGCGTACCGGGCGGCGGACCCGGCGACCCGGGCCGTGGTCGACGCCCTGCGCCCCGACCGTGGTGACCTGATCGACTACGACGAGGTGTGGACGGCCAAGCGGCACGCCCTGGAGCTGCTGCACCCGTACGCCCAGCCGGTCGACCTCGCCGCGGACCCGGCGTTGGCGAGCTTCGCCACCTGGTGCGCCCTGGCCGAGCGACACGGCAACGACTGGCGGGCCTGGCCGGCGGAGCTGCACCACCCGGACGCCCCGGCGGTCGCCGCGCAGCGCCGTCAGCTCGCCGACCGGGTGGCCTTCCACGCCTGGCTGCAACACCTGTGCGACGAACAGCTCGATGCCGTCACGGCGGCGGCCCGCGCCGCCGGGATGCCGGTCGGCGTGGTGCACGACCTGGCCGTCGGCATCGACCCGGGCGGCGCGGACGGCTGGCAGCTCGCCGACGTGCTGGCCCAGGGCGTGCGGGTCGGGGCCCCGCCCGACGACTTCAACCAGCTCGGGCAGGACTGGGGGCTCGCCGCGTGGCGCCCGGACCGGCTCGCCGCGACCGGGTACGCGGCGTACCGGGACATGCTGCGCCGGACCCTGCGGCACGCGGGCGGCCTGCGGGTCGACCACGTCGCCGGCCTGTGGCGGCTGTGGTGGGTGCCGCCGGGCGGCGGGGCGGCCGAGGGCACCTATGTCCGCTACGACGCCGAGGCGATGCTCGGCATCCTCGCACTGGAGGCGCAGCGGGCCGGCGCGGTGGTGGTCGGTGAGGATCTCGGCACCGTCCAACCCGCGGTGACCCGAGGGCTGCGCGGGCGCAACATGCTCGGCTCGACGGTGCTGTGGTTCGCGCGCGACGACGAGGGTGACTTCGTCCCACCGGCCCGATGGCCGCGCAACGCTCTCGCCACGATCTCCACCCACGACCTGCCGACCGCACCGGGCTTCCTCACCGGCGAGCATGTGCGGGTACGCGACAAGCTGAAGCTGCTCGACACCGACGTGGCGGTGGAGCGGGCCCGCGCCGTCGCCGACCGGGAGCGCCTGCTCACGATGTTGCGGACCGAGCGCCTGCTGCCCGATGCGACACTGCCCGACCCGGCGGCGACATCCGGCCCGGCCGCGACATCTGACGACGGCGAGGTGGTGGTGGCGATGCACGCCGCGCTCGCGGCAAGCCCGGCCCGGCTGCTCGGCGTCTCCCTCTACGACGTGCTGGGCGAGGTGCGCCAGCCCAACCTGCCGGGCACTGTCGACGAATATCCGAACTGGCGGTTGCCGCTACCGGCCACCGTGGCGCAGATCCGCGCGGACCCCCGGGTGGCCCGGGTCGTCGACCTGCTCAACACGGCGCGTCCACGATCGGGTGACGCACGGCCGGCGCGCCCACGATCGGGTGACCCGCAATCGGCGCGCCCAACCGAGGACTGACGCCCGACCGGACCAGACCAGACCAGACCAGGCCGGGCCGGGTCGGCGTCGGTCAGGCCAGGTCGGGGTCGGGGTCGGTCAGGCCGGGTCGGGGTCGGGTCCGCTGCTCGTCGATGGCGAGCAGCGCTCAGGCCGGCCAGTCGAAGCGGGGCGGGAGTCCGAGGTAATCGGCGTACCGCTGCAATGCCTGCTCGACGCGGACCCGCTCGCCGGCCGCCATCGGGGTCAGTGGCTGGATCGTGATGGTGACCGCGGCCCGGCCCACCTTGCGCTTCCACACGCCCACCACCCGACCGGCGCGGACCACTGTCGCCTGGAAGATGCCGTTGTTGCCCGGCACCACGGCCGCCTGGTGCGCCGGGTCGAGCATCAGCGTGCGGTCGCGGTAACCGAGCAGGTACTCGTCGAAGCCGGGCAGCACCACCACGTCGTCCGGTGCGCCGCGCGGCGCGTCGGCCAGCGCCGCGTCGACGTGCATCGGCTCGCCGTTCACCCGGACCGGGCTCAGCACGTCGCCGGCGGCGGCCAGCCCGCGCCGGGCGTCGGTCAGGGTGAGGCCGGTCCAGCCGGCGAACTCGCGGGCGGTGACCGGCCCGTGCCCGCGGACGTAGCGGTGGGCGAGCACTGCCAGCGCCTCGTCGCGATCCAGCCGGCGTGCGTCGGGCGCCCAGTCGTCGAGCAGGGCGAAGGTCTGTTCGGTGCCGACGTTCGGAGCCACACAGGTCACCCCGCGCACACTGGCGAACCAGAGCAGGTGGTAACCGCGTTGACCGTCGGTGCCCAGGCCGGCTTCGCGCAGGGTCGCCAGGCACTCTGCGCGGGTGAGCCGGCCGCCGCCGGCCAACGCCGTGCCGAGGACGTCCACCGCCCGATCCGCGTCGGCCTCGGTCAGCCCGAGCTGCGCCCGGCGGGTCGCCGCGCCGGCCAGCGAGCGAACGCCGGTCAGCTCCAGCATCCAGCGGGCGTCGGCGGGTGGGACGAGGTGCACGGTGCCCCGCATCGGCCAGGTGCGCAGCGCCTCGCGCCGCTCCAGGGCCGCCTGCACGTCCGCGACGGTCCGGCCGGGCAGCCGAGCGCCCAGTGACCACAGCCCGCTGGCCAGGTCCTGTGCCTGCATCGCGCCGAACCACTCGACCACCTCGCCGACGCCAGCGGGTCGGGTGCTCGGATGCGGGCGCAGCAGCAGGCTGGTCATCCGCAGCGCCAACGCGTCGGCCGCGCTGAGGTCGACAGGCATCGGGCCGTCCCTTCGTTGCCGGACGGCCAGCCTAGAGCCCGCCGCCGACAATGCTGCTGATCGGAGGCGTAACGGCGGTCGTCGGGGGAAAGCGGCTCGCCGGAAGTGCGCGCGCGCCGCGTGCACAAGAAGGGGACTGTCATGACTGCCGCAAGCGAGCCGGCCCGGGGTGCCGGCGCACCGGCCGGATCCCGGGGCCATCGAGGGGACGCGGGCGCGAAGACGAGCGCTGCCGCCACCTTCGCCCTGGTGTTCGGGGTGGCCGGTCTCTTCAGCGTGTTGACGGCGATCCTTGCCTGGTTGGGGCTGGTGCTCGGCATCATCGGGATCATCCTCGGCATCGTCGGCCTCAAGATGGCGCGCCGACCCGGGGTCACCGGTCGCGGCGTGTCGATCGGCGGGCTGGTGCTGAGCATCCTGGCCGTGCTGATCGGCCTCGGACTGGCCGCGGGCATCTCCACGTTCGTCAACAACGAGAACGCGGTGGACCGGCTCCAGACCCAGGTCGACAAGCTGCGCGACAAGCTCGACTGACGACGCCCGTGAGCGCGATGCCTCTGCGGCGTCACGACGACCCGGAGGCATCGCGCTCACCCGGTGCCGGCCGGGCCGCGACCCGTCACGGCCTGCCACAGTAGGGTGGGCGGCGTGCTCCGCCAGGTCACCGCGATCCGCTATGTCACCCCGCTGCGCGAGGGTGGGTCGCTGCCGGGCGTGGTGGAGGCCGACGACCTGGGCACGTACGTGGCGAAGTTCCGCGGTGCCGGCCAGGGACCCAAGGCGCTGATCGCCGAGGTGATCTGCGGTGAGCTGGCCCGCCGTCTGGAGCTGCGGGTGCCTCCACTGGTCGTGCTCGACATCGACCCGGTCATCGGGCGAGCCGAGCCCGACCAGGAGGTGCAGGAGTTGCTGCGCAACAGCGGCGGGGCCAACCTGGGGATGGACTTCCTGCCCGGGGCGCTGGGCTTCGACCCGCTGGCGCACCCCGTCGACCCGGCGCTGGCCTCCCGGGTGCTCTGGTTCGACGCGTACGTGGAGAACGTCGACCGGAGTTGGCGCAACCCCAACCTGCTGATCTGGCACCGGGAGTTGTGGCTGATCGACCACGGGGCCGCGCTGTACTTCCACCACAACTGGCCGCGAGCCGAGGCGGCAGTGCACCGTGCCTACCGAGCTGACGACCACGTGCTTGCGCCGTACGCCTCCCGGCTGGCCGAGGCCGACGCCGAGTTGGCTCCCCGGATCACCCCGGAGTTGCTCACCGAGGTGTTGGCGCTCGTGCCGGGGGAGTGGCTGACCGCCGCCGACTTCGAGACGGCCGACGCCGCTCGCGCCGCGTACCTGGAACATCTGTCCCGCCGGGTCGCCCGCACCGCCGACTGGCTGCCGCAGGGGAGCGCGGCATGAGGCACCCCTTCGAGTACGCGCTGATCCGGCTGGTGCCGCGCATCGAGCGCGGCGAACAGATCAACGTCGGGGTGTTGCTCTACTGCCAACAGCGCGACTTCCTGGCCGCGCGTACGCACCTGGACGCCGAGCGGGTCCGCGTGCTGGCGCCGGACGTCGATCTGCCGGCGGTGGCCGCGGTGCTCTCCTCCTGGGACCGGACCTGCTCCGGCGACGGGCCGGCGACCCGGATGCGGCTCGGTGAGCGGTTCCACTGGCTGGCCGCTCCGCGCAGCACGATGATCCAGGCCGGGCCGGTGCACACCGGGCTCACCGTCGACCCGGCGGCCGAATTGGATCGGTTGATGGCAGCCCTGGTCCGCTGAGCGGCGGCAGCTGGGGTCGGGCCCCTGATCGCGCTGCGCCAGCTCCGTTGCTGGCGGAGCGCGATCCCCCGTTCAGGTGCTCGGTGCGGGGCGGCGGTTGGTTCCCGCCGGCACCGGTGGCATCAGGATCGCCGTCCGTAAGGGTCGCGGAGCCGAAACGGTCGGGAAGTTGCGGAAAACTTGAGCCGGCGGACCAGAACAGGGGTCCGCGCGCCCTGCCGTTAGAGGTCACGCCCACCGGGTAGTCGCGGGAGCTGACCCGAGACGAGAAGGGGACATCTGATGGCTGCCCAGATCAAGGTAGCGGTGATCTACTACAGCGCCACCAGCATCACGTACCAGATGGCGCAGGCCGTCTGCGAGGCCGCCGGAGATGCCGGCGCCGACGTGCGCCTGCGCAAGGTCCGCGAGTTGGCGCCGGACGAGGCGATTCGCTCCAACTCCGGCTGGCAGGCGCACCATCTGGAGACCCAGGATGTGCCCGAAGCGATGGTCGACGACCTGGCCTGGGCCGACGTGGTGATCATGGGCGCACCGACCCGGTACGGCATGGTCGCCGCCCAGCTGAAGCAGTTCATCGACACCACCGGCCCGCTCTGGGCACAGGGTGCGCTGGCCAACAAGGTCTACGCCGCCTTCACCTCGACGGCGACCGCGCACGGTGGGCAGGAAACCACGTTGACCTCGCTCTTCAACGTCTTCTACCACTGGGGTGGCGTCGTGGTCGCCCCCGGTTACACCGACACCAGCCAGTTCATCGCCGGCAACCCGTACGGTGCCTCGCACACGAGCAACAACGGCGAGATCGCCCCGGACGCCGTGGCACTCGGGGCCTGCGCGCTCACCGCCCGACGTGCGGTGCTGCTCGGATCCGCGTTGAAGGCGGGCCTGGCCGGCTGACGGCTGGAGGCGACCGGTGGCACGGGCGGGGGCTCTCGGCCCGTCCACGCCACCGGTCGCATCAGCCCTACCCGGTGACGGGACGGCTATGCGCGCCCGCCCGTGGCGGACAGCTCGTCGGCGCGTGGTGCCGGCAGCAGATCAGTAAGCAGCTCGGTCAGCACCGCGAGCCCGTCCGGGCTGAGCACCGACTCCGGGTGGAACTGCACCCCGGCGAAGCCACGCCCCCGGAGGGCGTGCACGGCGCCGTCGCCCGCGTCCCGGGCCAGCTCCACCGGCCCGTACGCGCTGGTCAGCCGGTCCGCGTCCGCGCGTGCCGTGAACGTGGAGTAGAACCCGACCCGGCGGGCCCGGCCGAACAGCGACACCTCCCGCTGCATGCCCTGGTAGGGCGCCTTCCGGCGGTGCAGGGGCAGCCCCAGCAGCCCGGCCAGCACCTGGTGGCCGAGGCAGACCGCGAGGGTGGGACGGCCGGTCGCCAGCAGCTCGGTCAGCAACTCCCGCAGCGCCACCATCTTCGGCTCGTCCAGGCTGCCCGGGTCGCCCGGCCCGGGACCGACCACCACCAGGTCGTAGTCGTCGACGGGGCCACCCGCGTGCCACGGTCGCAGGCTCACCGCGAGGCCCAGCGCGCCGAGCTGGTGGGCCAGCATCCCGGTGAAGGTGTCCTCCGCGTCCACGATCAACGCTTGGCGGCCGACCAGGCCCGGCAACCGGGACGCGTCCGGTGCCCGCTGGTCCAACCAGAACCGCGCCAGCGGCGCGTTGCGCGCGGCCAGCGCGTCGCGTACCTCCGGGTCGTCGGCCAGCCGCGCGACGGAGCCGCCGCTGGCGGACGCCGCCGGACCGAGGCCGAGCGCGGCCAGCACACCGGCGGCCTTGGCGTGCGTCTCCGCCACCTCGCCGGCCGCCGTCGAGTGCCGGACCAGGGTGGCGCCCACCGGCACCCGCAGGTGGCCGGTGGGGGAGATCTCGGCGGTACGGATCAGGATCGGCGCGTCCAGCGTCTGCCGACCGGCCTCGTCGTGGCCGAGCAGGGCGAGCACACCGGCGTAGTAGCTCCGGCCCCGACGCTCGTGTCGGGCGATCACCCGGCAGGCGTTCTCCATCGGGCTGCCGGTCACGGTCGGGGCGAACATCGTCTCGCGCAGCACCTCCCGCACGTCGCGGGTGCCCCGTCCGGCCAGCAGGTACTCGGTGTGCGCCAGGTGCGACATCTCCTTCAGGTACGGGCCGATCACCTGACCGCCGTCCTCGGCGACGGTGGCCATCATCTTCAGCTCCTCGTCGAGCACCATGTACAGCTCCTCGACCTCTTTCGGGTCGGCGAGGAAGCGCAGCAGTGCCGCCCGGTCCGCAGTGCCACCACCGGATCGGAAGGTGCCGCTGATCGGGTTCATCATGACGAGCCCGTCGTCGACGCTCACGTGCCGCTCCGGGCTGGCACCGACAAGCGTCCGGGTGCCGGTGTGCACGACGAACGTCCAGTACGCGCCGCGTTCGGCGACCAGCAACCGGCGTAGCGTGGCCAGCGCGGCCACCAGTGGTCGGCCCTGCACGGTGGCGTGCAGGGCGCGGTGGATGACGAAGTTCGCGCCCTCGCCGCGGCCGATCTCCTCGGCGAGCACCCGCTGCACGGTCCGGGCGTACTCCTCGTCGGTGACGTCGAAGGCGGCGTCGGTGGTGCGGACCGGTTCGTCGGGCAGCGTGGCCAGGGCGTCGGCCAGCGCGATCCGCCGATGCTCGCGGATCTGGAGGCACTCCAGCGGGGCGCCGTCGTCGACGCAGGCGAAGCCGCGTTCGGTGATCTGGCGGTACGGCACCAGGGCCAGCGTCCGCGCTCCGGGCGTGCCCGACGGCAGCGGAATGTCGGCGAGGCGGTCGACGGTGTCGACGGGGCCGGTGAACAACTCCAACTCGTCCGCGCCGTCGCGGCGCAGCAGCGCGAACGGGCCCGGGTCGGCGCCGCTGGTCACGGCGGTGAGCAGGTCGGTCAGGTGGGTCATCGAAGTCTCCGTGGGGCCGGGCGCCGCGGTGTCGAGGCGGCCATCCGGGCCGGGGAGAACCGGCGGCCGCCTCGATGGCGGCCGCGTGGATGGAGCTACGCGCGGAAGGTGGCCGCCGGGTTGGCGGGCCACCAGCAGGTCAGATGCGCGAGCATGTGATCCACCCTACGCGCCCGGCGCCCGCCTGGCACCGGGTAACTTGACCGGCGATGAACATTCTCGCGCTCGATCTGGGTACCTCCTCGGTACGCGGGCTCGTGCTGGACGGGGACAGCCGTCCGTTGCCCGGTGCCCTGGCCCGGCGCAAGGTCGACCTCGCCATCGGCGACGACGGCACCGGCACGCTGTCCGGCCCCGGCTACCTCGCCTGTCTGATCGACTGCCTCGACGAGTTGGCCGACGCGGGGCACCTGCACGACGTCGACCTGGTGGCGGTCTCCGCCCAGTGGCACTCGGTGCTCCCGCTCGACCGCGACGGCGCTCCGATGGGCCCGGTGGTCACCTGGTTGGACACCCGGCCCGCGCCGGTCGGCAATACGGCCGGCCCGGCCGACCCGGACGGCTTCCACCAGCGCACCGGCTGCTGGTGGCACCGCTCGTACTGGTCGATGCGGTTGCCCTGGCTGCGCGAGCGGTCCGGCAGCCCGATCGCCCGGTTCGTCGGCCTGCCCGAGTACGTGCTGGGCGAGTTGCTCGACGCCGCGCCCATGTCGGTGTCCCAGGCCTCCGGGACCGGTCTGCTGGACCTGCGCACCCTGCGCTGGGACGAGGAGGCGCTGACCCTGGCCGGCGCGCGGCCAGGGGACCTGCCGGCCCTCGGCGAGTTGGACTGGCACGGCCGGCTCCGGGCCGACCTGGCCCGCCGGTGGCCGCAGCTGGCGCAGGCCCGGTGGTCACCGCCGGTGGGCGACGGCGGGGCGTCGAACGTCGGCTCGGGCTGCGTCGATCCGAGTCGGGCCGCCGTCACCGTGGGCACCTCGGCGGCGGTACGGCTGATGCAGCGGATCCCGGCCGGCGAACCGATGCCTCGGCTCCCCGAGCGACTGTGGCGCTACCGGGTCGACCACGACCACGTTGTCACCGGCGCGGCGTACGCCTGCGGCGGCAACCTGTTCGCCTGGGCGAATCGGGAGCTGCGGTTGCCCCAGGGCGCTGAGCTGGACGCGGCGCTGGCGCTGGTGCCGTCGGGCGGTGGCCGACCGGCCGACCCCCGCTTCGGTGGCGACCGGCCGCCCGGCCTGGCGCCGGCGGGCAGCGGGCAGCTCCGGGGGCTCAGCTTCAGCACCACCTCGGTGGACATCCTGGCCGGGCTGATGCAGGGGCTGTGTGAGCTGGTCGCCGAGGATCTGGTGGTGCTGGAGTCCACGATCGACAAGCCGGTCGGTGTGGTGCTGGGCGGGGGTGCGGTGGCCGCCTCGGTGTGGTGGCGGCAGGCCTTCGCCGCCGCGCTGGCGCCGCGGCCGGTGTCGCACCAACGCAACCCGGAGATCGGTGCCACCGGCGCGGCACTTGTGGCGTTGGGTCGGTTCGGAGCCGCGATCGAGCTCGCCGACATCGGCCGGACGGACGAGCTGGTTTTGCCGACCACGGCAGGACGTTCCCACCCGCAGTATCCTTCCTGAACCTCCGCGTCGCCCGGGCCGTTGACAGAGCTCCCGAGCCTGGTTGGATGGACTGCGCTCCCCGGACCGCGGTGGACGCGGTAGGACCGAGGAGGCAGGGTGGCGGTGGGTTCCGACCCGGCGAACGGCACGGTGTCGAACCACCGCCGACGCCGCTTCGACGTCCGAGTTGTTCCGCATCGACGTCGGTCACCGTTCCGGTTGCGGGACTGGCGGATGAGCACGAAGCTCGCGACAGTGCTGATGGTGCCGTCGATGGCGTTCCTGGTGCTCGCCGGGGTGCAGACCAGCGCCTTGGTGGGGCGGACGACAGCGTTGAACGACTTCTCCCGCCAGGTCGGCATCGGTCGGCAGATCACCACAGTGGTGCACCAGCTCCAGCAGGAGCGCGACCGCTCGGCGGGGGAGCTGGGTGAGCTGCGCAGGGGCGGCGACCGGGAAACCGCGGTGACCAACCTCAAGCCGTTACAGACGGCGACCGACCGGGCCATCGTGGATCTGCGTCGGGCCGCCGAGCCGCTCGCGGACGCCGACGCGTCCTGGCGGGTCGCCTTCTCCGAGGCGTTGGAGGCGTACGAGCAGGTCGTCGACATCCGGCCGGCGGTCCCGCCGGCGGTGCTCAGCAGCGATACGATCCTGAGCAACTACTACCGGGCGATCGGTGCGATGCTCGACCTGCTCGCCGAGCCGACCCCTGGTCAGGACCAGCCCGCGTTGAACGACGCGGTCCTGCGCTATGTGCAGCTGGCCCGGGTCAAGGAGCTTTCCTCCCGGGTCCGCGCCCAGCTCTACGCCGCCGCCCGTGCCGGTGGGTACGGCACCGAGGACCGGGTGCTCCTCGCGGATCTGCGCGCCCAACAGTTGACAGCGCTCGGCGCGTTCCGGGTGGCCGCGACCAACGACCAGATCCGCCGCTACGACGAGACCACTGTGAACCCGGCGTTCCTGCTCGCCACGCGGCTGGAGGAACGCAGCCTGCCGGCCGGCGACGCGGCGCCGGAGGTGCTGCCGTCGGAGCAGTGGTGGGGGGCCAGTCAGCAGCGCCAGGACCTGCTGCGCCAGCTTGAGGCGGGGGTGCTGGACGACGCGGTGCGCCAGGCCGACGACGCCAGCGACGGTCAGCTACGGACCACCCTGCTGGTCGTCGGCGGAGTCGTCGTGGTCCTGCTTGTCGCCCTGCTGATCTCGTTGCTCGTCGGGCGGTCGGTGGCCCGTTCGATGCGGTTGCTGCGCAGTCAGGCGCTCCGGATCGCGCAGGTCGAGCTGCCGGACGCGCTGGACCGTTTGAAGACCGTCACCGGTGGGGTGCCCGGCATCGACGTCGCGCCGGCGGTGGTCCGCTCGCTCGACGAGATCGGTGAGCTGGCCGAGGCGTTCGTGGCGGTGCACCGAAGCGCGGTCACCGTCGCCGTCGAGCAGGCGCTCATGCGGCGCAACGTCAACGCGATGTTCGTCAACCTGGCCCGCCGCAGCCAGGTGCTTGTGGAACGCCAACTGGAGCTGCTTGACGACCTGGAGCGTGAGGAGAGCGACCCGGACCAGTTGGAGAACCTGTTCAAGCTCGACCACCTGGCCGCTCGCATGCGCCGGAACGACGAGAGTCTGCTGGTGCTCGCCGGCACCGATTCGACCCGGCGGTGGAACCGGCCGGTCGGCATCGGTTCGATGCTGCTGGCCGCCGCCGCGGAGATCGAGCAGTACCAGCGGGTCCGCATCGAGTCGGTGGCCGACGTGTACGTGGTCGGGCACGCCGTCGGCGAGCTGGTGCACCTGTTGGCCGAGCTGCTGGAGAACGCCACTGCCTTCTCCCGCCCGGACACCCTCGTGGTGGTGACCGCCAGGGTCGAGGCGGTGACCGCGCTGATCGAGATAGTCGACAGTGGGCTTGGCATGAGCCCGGCCGCGCTGGCCGAGGCGAACGCGGTGCTGGCCAGCCCGCCGGCCGCGGATGTCGCGGCGGTGGAGCGGATGGGTCTGTTCGTGGTCAGCCACCTGGCCGCCCGGCTGGGCGTCGGCGTGCGCCTCGACGGGGGCCAGGACGGCCTGGTCGCCCGGCTCGTGCTGCCCGCGGTGCTGCTGGCGCCGGCGGGCGCGGTGGAGCTGGATCCACCCGCGCCGGCCCGGATGCTGGCGACGAGCGCCACGCGGGGAATGACCGTGCAGCCCGGGGGTGCCCGGGAGGCAGGTGCCCCGGGGCCGGGCTTCGGCGCCAGGGACCTGCCGGTGGCCGGCCGGCGGCCGGGGGTGGCCGTGCCGCGTCAGGCCCGTCCGGTGCCGGTGCGCTCCGCGGATGTGCTGACCTCGCCCGGCGCTCCCGGCGGCGGTGCGGGCTGGTGGTCGCGGCAGGGCCCGTCCGCGCCGGCGGTGCCCGCGGCGGCGGCGCCGCCGGCCATTCCGGTGACCGGCGGCACGAACGAGCGGGGGCTGCCGGTGCGGGTGCCGATGGCGCAGTTGAGCGCGGTCACCCGTACGGCACAACCGACCTCGGCGCCGAACCGCGTCGACCTGGACCCGGAAGCGGTCAGCGGCATGCTCTCCCGGCTCTACAGCGGGGTACGGCGCGCCGAGGCCGAGGACACCACCGAGATACCCGCGCCACCGTCCGGGGGGCACGACGAAGGGGGACGACGACAGTGACGACGTTGAGCCAGGAAGCGCGTGACCTGAGCTGGCTGGTGAGCGCGTTCGCGGACCGGGTGCCGGGCGTGGCGCACGCGGTGGTGGTCTCCTCGGACGGGCTGCTGGTGGCGATCTCCGACCACCTGCCCCGCGACAACGCGGACAAGCTCGCGGCGGTGACGTCCGGGCTGATGAGCATCACGGCGGGCGCGGCGCAGCTGTTCGACGGGGATGTCGTCAAGCAGACGGTGGTCGAGATGGGCCGCGGCTACTTCCTGGTCATGCAGATCCGCGACGGTTCGATTCTGGCCACGCTGGCGGCCGGGGACGCGGACATCGGTGTGGTGGGCTACGAGATGGCCCGGCTGGCCAAGCAGGCGGGGGAGATGCTCACCCCGGCGCTGCGAGCGGAGCTGCAGCAGGCGCTGCCCCGCTGACCGGCCGGTCCGGGACCCGGACGGTCGCCGGCTCACCCGAGCCGAGCCGTCCGGGCCCGGCATTCCGGGTGGCGGCCCGCTCAGAAGCCGCCGTCGGTGATGACGGAGCGGTACCAGGTGGCGCTGCTCTTGAGCACCCGCCGCTGGGTCGGGTAGTCCACGTAGACAAGCCCCCAGCGCTGGTCGTATCCCGCGTCCCACTCGAAGTTGTCAAGTAGTGACCAGACGTGGAAGCTCTCCAGTGGCACCCCGGCGGCGATGGCCCGGTGCACGGCGGTGAGGTGGTCGCGCAGGAAGCTGATCCGGCCCGCGTCGTGGACGGTGTCGTCCGCGGCAAGCGTGTCCGCTGTGGGCAGGCCGTTCTCGGTGATGGTGAGGGGGATCGGGCCGTAGTCGCGGGTGACCCGGGTCAGCAGGTCGTACATCCCCTCGGGGTAGATCTGCTGCCACTCGGCCTCGGAGGTCGCCCAGCGTCGCACGGTGCTGCCGTCGCCGGTGACGTAGATCGGTGTGTAGTACTGCACGGCCAGCAGATCGACGGGCGCCGAGATGATCTTCAGGTCGCCGTCGCGGATGCCCTGGACCATCCGGCTCTGCGGGCCCAGGTCGGCCAGCAGGTCCTCCGGGTAGCTGCCCCTGAGCAGGGAGTCGAGGTAGAGGCGGTTCTCGTAGCCGTCGTAGAGGTGGGCGGCGGCGGCGGCCTGCGCGGAGTCGTCGGCGGGGTAGCAGGGGTGCAGGTTGAGCGCGGGGCCGATCCGGCTGTCGCTGCCGCTGGCCCGCAGCGTGCCGACGGCGAGCCCGTGCGCGAGTTGCAGGTGGTGGGCGACCAGGTAGGCGGCGTCCGGGTCCTGCCGGCCGGGGGCGTGGTGGCCGGTGAGGTAGCCGTTCTGCACCACGGTCTTGGGTTCGTTGATGGTGAGCCACGCCGGCACCCGGTCGCCCAGGGCGCGGAAGACCACGTCGGCGTAGTCGGCGAAGCGGTGGGCGGTGTCGCGCGACTCCCAGCCGCCGGCGTCCTGTAGTGCCTGCGGGAGGTCCCAGTGGAACAGGGTCGCCATCGGGGTGATGCCACGCTCGAGCAGGCCGTCGATGAGCCGGCGGTAGAAGTCGAGCCCGCGCTGGTTGGGCAGGCCGCTGCCGTCGGGTTGGATGCGGGGCCAGGAGATGGAGAAGCGGTAGCTGCGCAGCCCGAGGTCGCGCATGAGGTCGAGGTCCTCGGCGTACCGGTGGTAGTGGTCGGCGGCCACGTCGCCGGTGTCGCCGTTGCGGGTGCTGCCCGGGACGCGGCTGAAGGTGTCCCAGACGGACTCGCCGCGCCCGTCCTCCTTCGCGGCGCCCTCGATCTGGTACGCCGAGGTGGCCGCGCCCCAGCCGAAGTTGTCGGGGAAGCGCAGTGGGCCGGCGGGCCCGGTAGGTATCGACATGGATTCTCCTCATGGATACGGGGCCACCGCCGAGATTCGGGAGCGCTCCCAGAATAGGCCAGGGGCGGCCGGCCCGGTCAGCGGGCCGTCATGGCGGCCGGCGATGGCGGGTCGAGGCGGTTGGGGGCCCCAGACAGCGAACGAGGCCGGCCGGGCGGCGCGGCGCGCCTGTCCCGTCGGCCTCTTTTCCCATCGTGTACGGGGGTTTAGTGTGGGGACGGGGGAGGGCAACCCCCGTCCCCACCGTAACTGCACACACACGGGCGAGATTTGGGTCCTGCCGTGCGTGTCGCGCGGGAGCCGGGCCACGCGAGTGGCTCTGGTTCCACCTCCCTCCATAAGGCGGGACGATGGCTGACGACGGCGTCCGGGCTGGCCCGTCGTCGGCCCTCGGGCTGGTTCGCCGAGCCCGTCAGAAACGACCTCAGCGATCTTCTTGTTGGAACCTTGTCGATGGAAGCGCTCCCATCGACCGATGTTGCGACTGTAACGCCCGTCACGGCTTTGTGAAAGACCCAAAACGAGATCGAAACAACGGGCTGAACGAGTGGCGTGTGCGCTTGTTGTGGGAGCGCTTCCATGGCAGACTGTCGATTCAACGCGACAGGAGCCACATCGCGTGAGCGCGGGTTCACCGAGGGCAGCCGGCAGCACGATTCCGGTCACGGTCACCCGATCGCAGCCGGCGGGACCCCCTCCCGTGCGGGCCGCACCGCCCTACCCCGGCCGGGCCCGGGGGAGACCACCTTCCCGGCGCCTCGAATCTCCCGCGGACCACCACCACCCTCGCGGGCAGGCGCCTTCGCCGGGGACCGTCCCGGCCTGGTCCGAGGAGACACCGCGCACATGAGACAACTGGCAAGACGCCGTCGAGTGGCGATCATCGCTGCCGTCGCGCTCGCCGCGGGCGGGGTGACCCTGCCCGCCGGCGCCGCACAGGCCGCGCCCGCCTGCGACGTGGTCTACGCGACCAATGACTGGAACACCGGCTTCACCGCCAACGTGACGATCAAGAACCTGGGCGACGCGGTCAGCAGCTGGACGCTCAAGTGGACCTTCCCGAACAGCAGCCAGCGGGTCACCCAGGGCTGGTCGGCCAGGTTCAGCCAGTCCGGCAGCGAGGTCACCGCGACCAACGAGTCGTACAACGGCAACCTCGGCACCGGGGCCTCCACCACCATCGGCTTCAACGGCTCCCACGCGGGAAGCAACCCGAAGCCCACCTCGTTCACGCTCAACGGCACCCCGTGCAACGGCACCCCGGCCAACCAGCCGCCGACGGTCTCCCTCGGCCTGCCGAGCGGGCCGTTCACCGCGCCGGCCGACGTGCCGCTGACCGCGACCGCCAGTGACCCGGACGGGACGATCAGCAAGGTCGAGTTCTACCGCAACGGCCTGCTCATCAACACCGACACCTCCGCCCCGTACGCGTACACGCAGGAGGACCTGCCGGCCGGCAGCTACACCGTCCAGGCCAAGGCGTACGACAACGCCAACGGCGTCGGGGTGGCCGAGAAGGCGTTCACCGTCGGCGCCGCCAGCGGTCCGACACTTGTCGCCACGCCGTCCGCGGTGAGCGTCAGCGAAGGTGGCACCTCCACCTTCAACCTGAAGCTCAGCGCCGCGCCGACGGCCAGCGTGCCGGTCACCCTCACCCCCACCGGCGACGCCGACGTCACGGTCTCGCCGACCAGCACCACGCTGACCCCGAGCAACTGGAACACCGGGGTCACCGTCACGGTCGCCGCGGCGGAGGACACCGACACCCTGGGTGGCGCCGCCACCATCACCGCCTCCGCCACCGGCCTCGCCTCGCTGGCGGTCACCGCCACCGAGATCGACAACGACACCCCCGGCGGCGACAACACCTACATCGCGAAGTTCCTCGAGCAGTACGGCAAGATCAAGAACTCGGGCTACTTCAGCCCCGAGGGCGTGCCGTACCACTCGGTGGAGACGCTGATCGTCGAGGCGCCCGACCACGGGCACGAGACCACCTCGGAGGCGTTCAGCTTCTGGCTCTGGCTGGAGGCGAACTACGGGCGGGTCACCCAGAACTGGGCCCCGTTCAACAACGCCTGGACGGTGATGGAGAAGTACATCATCCCGTCGCACGCCGACCAGCCCACCGCGGGCTCCGCCGGCACCCCGCAGTACGCCGCGGAATACAACCTGCCCAGCCAGTACCCCTCGGCGTTGAACCCGAACATCTCGGTCGGGCAGGACCCGCTCCGCGCGGAGTTGCAGTCCACCTACGGCACCGGCGACATCTACGGCATGCACTGGCTGATGGACGTCGACAACACCTACGGCTTCGGCCGCTGCGGTGACGGCACCACCAAGCCGGCCTTCATCAACACCTTCCAGCGGGGCACCCAGGAGTCGGTGTGGGAGACCATCCCGCAGCCGTCCTGCGACACCTTCAAGCACGGCGGTCAGTACGGCTACCTCGACCTGTTCGTCAAGGACACCGGCGCCCCCGCCAAGCAGTGGAAGTACACGAACGCCCCGGACGCCGACGCCCGCGCCGTGCAGGCCGCGTACTGGGCGCTGACCTGGGCCAAGGCGCAGGGCAAGCAGGCCGATGTGGCGGCCACCATCGCGAAGGCCGCCAAGATGGGTGACTACCTGCGGTACGCGATGTTCGACAAGTACTTCAAGAAGATCGGCAACTGCGTCGGGGCCAGCACCTGCCCCGCCGGCAGCGGCAAGGACTCGGCGCACTACCTGCTGTCCTGGTACTACGCCTGGGGTGGCGCGTACGACGCCAGCCAGAACTGGTCCTGGCGGATCGGCTCCAGCCACAACCACTTCGGCTACCAGAACCCGTTCGCGGCCTGGGCGCTGACCAACACCCCGGAGCTCAAGCCGCAGTCGTCGACAGCGGTCGCCGACTGGACCAAGAGCTTCGATCGGCAACTGGAGTTCTACACCTGGCTCCAGTCGTCCGAGGGTGGCATCGCCGGCGGCGCCACCAACAGCTGGGACGGCAGCTACGCCCAGCCGCCGTCGGGCACCAGCACCTTCTACGGCATGTTCTACGACGTCGACCCGGTCTACAACGACCCGCCGTCCAACCAGTGGTTCGGCATGCAGGCCTGGTCGATGCAGCGGATCGCCGAGCTGTACCTGCAGACCGGCAACGCGAAGGCCAAGGCGCTGCTGGACAAGTGGGTGCCGTGGGCGATCGCCAACACCACCGTCGGCACCAACTGGTCGATCCCGTCGGACATGGCGTGGACCGGTCAGCCGACCACCTGGAACCCGTCCAGCCCGCAGCCGAACACCAACCTGCACGTCGAGGTGATCAGCAAGGGCCAGGACGTCGGCGTCGCCGCCGCCTACGCCCGGATCCTGATCGCGTACGCGGCCAAGTCGGGCAACGCGGCGGCCAAGACGACCGCCAAGGGTCTGCTCGACGGGCTTTCCGCCGCCAGCGACGCCAAGGGTGTCTCCACCACCGAGAAGCGTGGCGACTACCGGCGCTTCGACGACACCTACAACGCCTCCACCGGGCAGGGCATCTACGTCCCGCCGGGCTGGACCGGGAAGATGCCGAACGGTGACGCCATCGCCGCCGGCAAGAGCTTCCTCGACCTCCGGTCCTTCTACAAGAACGACCCGGACTGGCCGAAGGTGCAGGCGTACCTGAACGGTGGCGCGGAGCCCAGCTTCAACTACCACCGGTTCTGGGCACAGGCTGACGTCGCCATGGCGTACGCCGACTACGGCAGCCTGTTCCCGAACGGCTGACGACGACCCGGGGTGGGTGGCGTGGACCGCCCACCCCGGGATCCGGCCCGGGTCCGAGGAACGACGGACCCTGGCCGGCGGACGGCCTGACACCCACGGTCAGGCCGGGGTGGGCCGGCCATCTGGCCGACGCAGCGGATCGGCTGGCCCACCCCACCGCCCGGACTGGAGCCAACCGCGAAAAAGCCCAGAAATTCGGGCCGTCACGGGATCACGCCGAGGTCCGTAACGGAGTAACGTACGTCACCGGAGAGGCCGCTCCCCCCGTGGCGGCCTCTCCACTTTTTTTGCCCGCACCGCCCGGCTCGGCGCCGGTTCAGCCCGGCGGTGCCGTCGGCTCTCCGCCGACCGGATGACGCAGACCGGGGTGCCCGGCCGGCAACGACCGCCGCAGCACCACCCAGCTCAACGCCAGCGCCGCGGCGACCAGCGGCCAGGTCAGAGCCACCCGGGCCACCACCAACGCGAGCACCTGCCCACCCAGGTACAGCGGTACGAACACCGCCAGCCGCACCAGGTAGGTCGCCGTCCACACCCAACTCGCCCGGCCGTAGCCGCGCAGCAGCGCCCGGTCGCGCCGCCACCGGGTGCGCTGGCCCAGCACCCCGCCCACCAACACACCGAGCAGCGGCCAGCGCACCACGATGCTGACCGCCCAGGCGAGCGCGCTGGCGGCATTGGACAACACCTGAATGAGAAAGAAATCCTCGGCCCGGCCGGTGCGCACCGCGATCAACGCCGCGACGCAGACGGCCAGCAGACCGATCAGCACCGAACGCGGCCGGTCACCCCGACGCAGCCGTACCCCGGCCACCAACGCGCCAACGGCCAACGCCGCGCCGATCCCACCCCACAGCGACTCACCGCCCAGCAACCAACCCGCCGCGAACGCGAGCGGCGGCAGTGTGGCGTCGATGGCACCGCCCCGCCCACCCAACAGGTCGGCCAGCGACTCGGCTCGCGCCCGCCCGCCAGGGCCCGGGCCGGGGTCCACCTGCTGGTCCGGGTCGGGTGCGGCCTGGCCACTGCCGTGCTCGGGTGTTCCGCCCATCGCCGCCTCCTCGCTCTGGCACAACCTAACCGTCGGCGGGCGGCGGGCCACCGCTCGGCCGGCCGACACCGGCCGCTACGGTGTGCGGATGCGCGCGACGGCACGGGGTTGGACCGCTGTCTGGTTGGTCGTACTGGCCCTCGTCCAGGCGGCCGCCCTCTTCGCCGTGTGGCGGGTGGCCCTGCACACCGAGATCGGCCAGTGGGTGGACACTGTCGCCCTCACCGGCAACCGGATCGGGCAGGACACCATCGAGGGCCCCGTCGACCGCATCCTCAACGCGATGTCGGTGGTCTCCCTGCTGGTCGCCACCGCGATGATCGGGTTCATCGCGCTGATCCGGGGACGGATCGCCCTGGCGATCACCGCGACCCTCCTGATCGCCGGGGCGAACGTCTCGACCCAACTGTTGAAGTACGGGCTGAACCGGCCCGACTACGGCGTCGACCCGGAGCGCGCAGCGGTGGGCAACAGCCTGCCCAGCGGGCACACCACGGTGGCCGCGGCGGTGGCGGTCGCGCTTGTGCTCGTGTTGCCGGCCAAGGTGCGGGCGGTCGGTGCCTTCCTCGCCGCGGCCTACGCCGCCACCGCCGGCGTCGCCACGCTCTCCGCCGGCTGGCACCGGCCCAGCGACGCGATCGCCGCGTACCTGGTGGTGGGTGTCTGGGCGGCGGTGGCCGGGCTGGTCCTGCTGATCACCCAGCGGGAGCAGGCCGAGGTCGCTCCCGGCGACGCGCACCGGACGGCCGCGCTGGTGCTCGGGGTGGGCGGCGTGCTCGCCCTGGTCGCCTGCGGGCTGTCCCTCACCTGGTTGGTCGACCTGCGCGACACCGGCCCGGACGAGTTGAGCCGCCAGCCCCTGTTCGTCGGGTACGCGGGCAGCGCGGCCGGGATCGCCGGCACGATGGCGGTGGTGATGGCGTTGGTGCTCACCGTCGTGCACCGGCTGGTGCCCAGGGTCAAGGGCTGAGCGGACCGATGGACCCGGTGCGCGCGGCGTTCTCCGCGGAGTGCGCGCAGCTCACCGAGATCCTTGCCGAGCTGGTCGACGCCGACCTTGACCGGCCCACCGACTGCCCACCGTGGACGGTGCGGGAGTTGGTCGCGCACGTGCGCACCGGAGTCGGCCGGCTGGCCGACATGCTCGCCGAGCCGGCCCCGCCGCGCGCCGAGGTCGACGCGGCCGGTTATTTCGGCACTGCGAAATTCACCCCGCAGGTCGACGCCGACCGGATCGCCGGGGGCCGGCGCGACGCGTCGCAGGTGGACCGGGCGGCGCTGGCGACCGAGTTGGACCGAGCCTGGCGGGCCACCGACGCCGCGGTCGCCGCCGTGCCGCCTGATCGCGTCGTACGGACGCGGCACGGCGACGCGATGGGCGTCACCGAGTTTCTGCGGACCCGGGTCGTCGAGGTGGGCGTACACGGTCTGGACCTGGCCGCCGCGCTGGGCCGGCCGCCCTGGCTCACCCCGCCGGCGGCCGGGGTGATCGCCGACCTGCTCACCGGGGGCCGACCGACACCGCCCGGGTTGGGTTGGGACCAGCTGACAGTGATCCGCAAGACCACCGGCCGGGCGGCGCTGACCGCCTCGGAGCAGTCCGCGATCGACGCTGCCGGCTTCCGCTGGCTCGCCTTCGGCCGCTGACGCACGCGGATCTCCGAAGGAGGCGGTGTCGCCCGGGGACTGGTCGCTGGCGATCAGCTCGCGGAGCGGGGCGCGGGGACGTGCGGGGCGACGCCGCGCAGGTGGGTCAGCACCACCGGGTCGATCCGCCCCGGCACCAGCCGCTCCTCCAGGTTCTCCAACCCCGCCCAGGAGACCAACGCCGCTTCGGTGCCGCCGTCGGCCACCGGGTGGCCCAGCGCGGCGAGCAACGTCGCCACCTCGTCGGCGACAGCGCCGCTCAGGTCGAGCAGGGTGACCGGGTCGGGCCGGCTGAACAGCATGGTGTGCACGGCGAGCAGCCGACCCAGCTCGGCGACCGGGTCCGGGTGGTCGTCCACCCGAAGGTCGACAAGCACGTCGCTGGTGCCGCCGTACCCACCG
The DNA here is from genome assembly GCF_040607915.1 of Micromonospora sp. NPDC005215. Lineage (NCBI taxonomy): Bacteria > Bacillati > Actinomycetota > Actinomycetes > Micromonosporales > Micromonosporaceae > Micromonospora > Micromonospora sp. NPDC005215. The sequence continues at coordinate 37,706 of NZ_JBEXHQ010000019.1, forward strand.
CCGCGCTCCACCACCAGCAGGCCGGCGCTCTGCCGGCCCCGCCGGTCACCGCCGGCCTCGTCGCCGGCCCGCAACGCCGCGACCAGCCGCTCGGCGAACGGCAGCGCCGACCCGGCCAGCCAGGCGTCGCCCAGTGCGTCGACGACCTCCGGGCCGGTGAGCACGTTGCCCTGGGCGGCCCACCCGTCGCCGGTCCGCCCGCCCGCCCACGGGTGGCAGGCCGGTCCGGTCCAGGTGGCACCCGAACCGTTGACGCCCACCACGCCGAGCTGGCGGTGCTCCCGCTCGGGGTCCGCGGCGATCAGCCCGGCCACCACGTCGGCCGGGGCCACCCCGGTGCGCAGCAGGGTGAGGCCCTGCGGACGGTAGGCGAGGTTGACGTGCGCCTGGGTGGCCAGTGCGCCGACCTCGGCGGCGGCGGCCGGCACCAGCGCCCCGGCGGCGAGGAACTTGCTGGCGACGGCGACGCCGTGCAGGCGACCGTCGGTGGAGCGGGCGACAAGCGAGAAGGTCACCCGCCGAGACTAGGGCCTGTGTCAAAGTCCTCGGTCGAGCCGAGGCGGAGTCCAGGCGGCGGTCCGGCAAGGCGGATATTCGTCCGGATACCGGTGTTGTATCCGGACGAATATCCAACGCGGCCGGTCGTCGTCTGGGCCCGCCGCAGGCCGGCCAGGGGCTTTGACACAGGCCCTAGACCCGCCTGGGCGGAGCACCGTCGTACCGTGTTGGCTCAGAACGGTGGCGCGGCGGGCTCCGGTGGGGCACCGTGCGCCCGGCGGGCGTCGACGACCGCGACCGCGACCAACACCACCACCCCGGCCGCGGTCGCGACCACACCGGGCAGGTGCAGCAGTGGCACCGACGCCGCCACCAGCACCGTGAGAGCAACCCACCGGGACGGGGAGACCCGCCCGAACACCTCGTACTCCAGGCGGGCCCGGCCGGCCAGGAACAACGCCGGCCCACCGAGCACCATGGCCAACCAGGCGCCGGGGATCGTCTCCAACGGATGCTCGATGATCAGCTCATAACCGATCGCGGTGGCGGCGAGGCCGATCACCATCAGCAGGTGGGTGTCGGCGGCCGAGCGGCCGATGTTGGCGGGGTGCCGGGCCTTCACCACCGCCTCGCCCAGGATCCGCCCAGCCCGCTGGACGTAGATCCGCCACAGCATGATCGAGGTGGCCAGGGCCAGCGCGAACGCCCACACGTGCCCCGACTCGTACGGCCCCATGCTGTACGCGAAACCCGCCACCAGGATCGTCTCGCCCAGCGCGACGAGGAAGAACTGCTGGTACCGCTCGGCCAGGTGCTCCCCGGCGATCTCCCACTTCGACACTGTCGAGCGGCCCAGCCCCGGCACCGGCCAGCCACAGCGGGCAGCCAGGTACTCGATCACCAGCGCCGCCGACCAGAGCACCACCTGCACATTGGTGGTCATCATCGCGCCACTGATCCAGAACACCCCGCTGAACGCGAACACCACCGCCATGCGCACCTTCAGCCGGCGGTACGGGTGGGCGCCCAGCGCGATCGACAGGATCAACGGCCGGGTCAGCTGCGCGACCACGTACGCCACCGCGAACATCAGCGCGGTCTCGCTGAACGCCCGGGGGATCGCCACCCCCATCAGCATGCTGCACACCAACGCGGTGATCACCACGGTCTGCAGCGGCACCCGGTACGGGTCGTAGCGGCTTGTCGTCCACGCGGTGCCCTGCCAGACCGACCAGAGCGCGAGCAGCAGCAACAACGTCTTGCCACTCCCGGTGACCGCCGCCCTGGCGTGCTCCCGAGCCGGCCCGTCGGTCAGATCCTCGAACGCGCGGGCCGAGATCCGGGTGAGCGCGAAGACGTACACCAGGTCGAAGAAGAGCTCGAGGAAGGTCGCCCGGCCCGGGTCGCGCTTGGCCGGCTCCAGGTGCCCCGCTGCCCTGGAACCCATGGTCAGCGGCCTGTGCCGTTGGTCCGGTCCACCTCGAAGTCGTAGCATCCGCACCGGCACGGTCGGCCGGGAACCGGCGATTCTGCCCAACCCGGGGATCTTGCCCGTGCCCTCGTCAACGGGCACGATCGATCGGTGACGAATCGATGGGGCATGACGGTGCCGCTGGGCGGGATCGCACTGGCGCACCACGACGCGGCCTACGCGGCCCTCGACCGGGCCGGGTTCACCGACGTCTGGTCGTCCGAGGTCGCCGGGACCGACGCGTTCACCCCGCTGGCGCTCGCCGCGGCCTGGCAGCCGGGGCTGCGGCTGGGCACCGCGATCGCACCGGTCTTCACGAGAGGTCCCGGGCTGCTGGCGATGAGCGCGGCAGCGCTGGCCGAGGCCGCGCCGGGCCGGTTCGCCCTCGGCATCGGCGCGTCCTCACCAGTGCTCGTGCGGGACTGGAACGCCGTGCCGTTCGACGAACCGTTCCGCCGCACCCGCGACGTGCTGCGCTTCCTGCGCGCCGCGCTGCGGGGCGAGACCGTCGACGAGGCCTACGACACGTTCACCATCCGCCGGTTCACGCTGGAGCAACCGCCGGCGGTGCCACCACCGATCCTGCTGGCCGCACTGCGCCCGGGGATGCTCCGGCTGGCCGGTACGGAGGCCGACGGCGTCATCCTCAACTGGCTCAGCGCCGACGATGTGCCACGTGCCCTCGCCGAGGTGGGCAAGCGGCGCGCCGGCTTCGAGGTCGCCGCCCGGATCTTCGTCTGCCCCACCGAGGACGCCGCGTACGCCCGAGCGCTGGGCCGCCGGCTCATCACCAGCTACCTCACCGTCGGCGCGTACGCCGAGTTCCACCGCTGGCTCGGCCGGGACGAGGCGCTCGCGCCCATGTGGGCGGCCTGGGCCGCCGGTGACCGGCGCGGCGCCAGCGCGGCGGTGCCGGACGACGTGGTCGACGCGTTGGTGCTGCACGGCGCACCGGAGCGGTGCCGCGCCGAGGTGCGCCGTTACGTCGACGCCGGTGTCGACGTGCCGATCCTGGCGCTGCTATCCACCCCTGAGGTCACCGCCGGCGGAGCGGCCGCGCTACTCAGCCTCATCGCCCAGTTGGGGGCCGACCCCGTAGGAGCGTCCGCGTGAACCTCACCGACCGGATCGTGGTGGTCACCGGCGCAGCCGGCGGCATCGGGGCGGCGCTGTCCCGCCGCTTCGCCGCGGAGGGGGCCGCCGCCGTGGTGGTCGCCGACCTGAACGCCGACGCGGCGGACGCGGTGGCCGAGGGCATCGGCCCGGTCGCGCACCCCATCGCCCTCGACGTCACCGACGAGCAGCAGGTACGCGACCTGGTCGCCGACACCGAGGAGCGCTACGGCCGGATCGACCTGTTCTGTGCCAACGCGGGGGTGACCACCGGCGGGGGAGTGGAGGTCGACGACGCCGGCTGGGACCGGGCGTGGCGGGTCAACGTGCTCGCCCACGTCTACTCGGCCCGTGCCGTGTTGCCCGGGATGCTCGCCGGGGGTGGCGGGTACCTGCTGCACACCTGCTCGGCGGCGGGCGTGCTGACCGCGGTGGGCGACGCCGCGTACACCGCGACGAAGCACGCCTCGGTGGGTTTCGCCGAGTGGCTCGCCATCACCTACCGGGACCGGGGCATCCGGGTCAGCGCGCTCTGCCCGCAGGGGGTGGACACGCCGATGCTCGCCGACGGGATCGTCGAGGGTCACCTCGGTGCCCGGGTGATCGCCGCGTCCGGGGCGGTGCTCACGCCCGACCAGGTTGCCGAGGCGGCCATCGCCGGGCTGGCCGAGGAACGTTTCCTGATCCTGCCGCACCCGGAGGTCGCCGACTACGCCCGCCGCCGCGCCGAGGACCCGGACGGTTGGCAGGCCGGCATGCGCAAACTCATCCGCCGCCTGACCACCTGATCTGAGGCGGATCGGCCCGCCCCCAACCTGCCACCGGTGATCAAGAGGTTTGCGTCAGGGACGAGCCCGGAGGTGACGCAAACTTCTTGATCACCGGGGAGGCCGGGGGGCCGGGGAGGGTCGGGAGGGTCGGGAGGGGCGGGGGGATCGGTGTAGGGGGGATGGGTGGATGGACCAGAGCAGTCGGCGCCACCAGGGGCGGGCGGAGCGCAGGTTGGCGACGTAGACGGTGGCCAGCTCGGCGGCGCGGGCCGCCTGGTCGGCCGCTGCGGCGTCGGGGGCGAAGCCCACCTGGTTGAGCAGGGCCGCCAACTCGTCGACCGACGGCTCGTCGCCGGTTGCGCCGTCGCCGCTCGCGCGTGCGCGGGCCTCGGCGAGGGCCTCGCGGGCGTGCCCGGCCACCTCGGTGGCGGCCAGGTCGTCCCCGACCGGCCGTCCCGCCAGGCGCAGCGCGTCGGTGACCTCCCGCCAGGCTCCGGCGATACGTTGACCGGGATCACCCTGCGCGAGCCGGGCGCGGGTGAGTGAACGGCGCATCGCCCACAGGGTGAGCAGCAGCGCCCCCACCAACAGCAGTAATCCACCGCTGCCGCCAGCGACCAAAAGCGGGGTGGACACGCCGCCCCGGTCGGGCGGCCCGTCAGCGTCGGCGAGCGGCTCCGGTGACGCGGTCGGCTCCACGGTGGGCGCCGGCGCCTCCGACGGCGGTGGATCCTCCGGTGTCGGGCGGAAATCCTCCTCCACCGGCCTCGGCTCCTCGTTCGGGCGAGGCAGCGGGTCGAACGGCACCCAACCCAGCCCGTCGAAGAGCACCTCCGGCCAGGCGAACGCGTCACCGGCGAGCACCGGGCCCTGCCCGCCGGCCCGGAAACCCACCACCACCCGCGTCGGCAACCCGGACAACCGGCCGAGCACCGCGAACGCGGCGGCGAACTGCTCCGACGTGCCCTCCTGCCCGCCGCCGGCGCGGGGCCCGAAGAGGAAGAAACCCAGATTCGGGTACGCGTGCCCACTCGGCGCGTCCGCCACCACCCGGTAGTGCTCGGCCAGGAACTGCTCGATCGCCTGAGCCCGCGCGAACGGGGCGCCGTTCTCCTCGGCGAGCTGCGCGGCCAGCCGGCGCATCGGGTCGGGCACCCCGTCGGCCACCCGCAGCACCCGGGCCACCTCCTCGCCGGCGGGCACGTTCGCGCTGGCCAACAGGTTCCCGTCCGGCTGTGCCTCGGCGGAGGTCACCGCGTACCGCAGCCCCGGCGTCAACCCCTCCGGCCGGATCAACGTCCCGCTCGCCGGGTCGTACGCCACCCGGGCGCCGCTGACCTCCCGGGGCGTCGCCACGGCGGGCAGCAACCGACCACTCAGCTCCGCGACGGTGATCTGCTGGCGGACCGTCTCCACAGTGCTGTCCCGGGGCGGGGCGGCGGCCGGCAGGATCCGCCCGGCGTTGCGGTACGTCGCACCGACCCGCCAGGTCACCCCGTCGTAGTCGCTGAGCACCGCCAACCGGATCCGCACACCGCCACCCGCGTCGCCGGCCGGCTCGCCCTCCGGCGGGGCGCCATCGGACGCCGGAGGTGCGACACCGGCGCGCTCCGTGCCCACGTCGAGGAGCTTCTGCTCCGGGTGCAGCGCCCAGCCGGAGATCCGGATCAACGGGTTCTCGTCGAGCGTCTGCACCTGCGGCGGCTCCACGTACCGGCGCGGGTCCACCGGCCGTCCGTCGACCTGATCGGCGACGACCGGTCCGAGCAGCGCGACCAGCCCGACCACCAGCGCCACCCCGAGTGCCGCGCTGGTGGCCAGCCGCAGGCGCACCGCCGCGCGTACCCGGGGGGCCAGTTCGGCGGCCGGATCGGCGGCGGCCGGTGCCGCGCCGGTGGGGGCCGCCAGACCAACCGCCGCGACCGCGACGAACGCCACAGTCACCCCGACCGCCGGGGCGGCATTCGGGCCCACCACGTAGAGAGCGGCGGCGTAGAGCCCCGCCGCCGGCAGGTAGCCCAGCAGCACCCGGCCGGTGCGCAGCGCGACCTCCGCGCCGGCCAGCCCGGCCAACCAGGCCGCGACCACGGGCACCAGCACCGTGTCCGGGGTGGGCTCCACCGGGATCATCGCGGTCAGCAGCCGCGGAATACCGTTGCGCGCGGCGTCGCCGGTGATCTCCAGCAGACCGCCCGGAAGCTCGGCCCGGTTGGCGGCCAGCCGCAGCGACCACAGTGTCCAGCCGGCCATCGCGGCCACCGACACCGGTGCCACCAGCCAGGACGGCAGCCGCCGGGCGGCCACGCTGACCAGCACCGAACCGGCCGCCGCACCGATGACCAGACCGGTCAGCAGGTCACCCGCGTACACCCGGCCCAGCACCACCCCGGCGAGCGCGGTCAACCCGATCAGCGCCAGCGGGACCACCGCCGCCCGCAGCACCCGCGCGACGCCCGTCACCACCGGCGTACCCCGTCCCACTCGGCGGCGAACTGCGCGCCGTCCGCCGCGTCGACCACCACCAGGCCGGCCGCGCCCGGCGGCGTCGGCTCGGCCGCGCCGAACACCCCGACCACCACCGACGGGTACGCCCCACGCAGCGCCCCGACGTGCCCCAGATCGTCCCGCCCACCCGGCCCGGTCAGGAAGATCAGCGTGTCACCGAGCCGGTCCTGGCGCAGCCGGGTGGTTGCCGCGCGGACCGCCTCGTCGGCATCCGAGAGTTCGGCGGCGGCGAGCCGGTCCAGCGGACCGAGCGCCGAACCGACGTCCGGCACCCCGCCCGGCGCGCCCGGCTCCGCGCTGGCGAACAGCAACACCACCGGCAGGTCGGCGCGGTGCGCGGCGGTGACGATCGACGCCGCGGCCTCGCAGGCCGACTCGAACGACTCCGCCACCCCACCCACCCGCTGCGGGTGCGCGACGGCGCGATTGTCAAGCAGCACGATCAGGTGCGGCAGGCTCGTGTCCACGTTCTCCCGCACCATCAGCTCACCCACCCGGGCGCTGGTCCGCCAGTGCACCCGGCGCAGCTCGTCGCCGACCACGTACTCCCGCAACGAGTCGAACGTGATCGAGCCGTGGGGCACCCCGTCCACCCGGCCGTCGAGGCTGCGCCCCGCGCCGCGCGGCACCGCCGTCAGGGGGTGGACCCGGGGATACACCCAGACCGGCACCGCCGCGCCGTACGGGCGGGCCAACGCCACCAATCCCAGCGGATCGCGCCGGGTCACCCGCAGCGGCCCCACCGGCACCACCCCGCGCCGATGGGTCGGCACCTCGTAGCGGACCTCGGTGTCCCGGCCGGGCCGCAGACGCAACACCGGCACCGGCACGCTGCGCTCCCCGCACCGGTCCTCGGCCAGCAGGTTCGCCGACCGCAGCCGGCCCGCGTTGCGCACTGTCAACGTCATGCTCGCCGGCTCGCCACGCGCCACCCGGTCCGGATCGGCGTGGCGGGTCACCGTCAGCCGGGGCCGCCAGGCCGCGACCAGCGCGGCATAGCCGACGGCCGCGCCGGCCGCCGCGCCGAGCAACGTCAACTCGGGGTACGCGAACCGGAAACCCGCCCCCAGCAGCACCACGGCGGCGACGAGCAGCCCGATCCCACGGGCGGTGATCCCCATCGCGCTGCTGCCGGTCAGCCCTGCACCGGAGCGGGCTGCCCCGACGGCAGGGGCACCGGCACCGAGGCGACGGCCTGGCGCAGCACCTCGGCGGCGGTCATCCCGCGCACCTGGGCGTCCGGAGTCAGCAGCAACCGATGCGCGAACACCGCCTCGACGAGCGCCTTCAGATCCTCCGGCATGATCCAACCTCGCCCGTCGATCAGCGCGTACGCGCACGCCGCACGGGTCAACGCGATCACACCCCGGGGACTGACCCCGACCCGCACCTGCGGATGGGTGCGGGTCGCGGCGGCCAACCGGACCGCGTACGCGTAGAGCGGCTCCGCGATGTGCACCCGTTGGGCCATCCGGACCATCTCCCCGACGGTGGCGGTGTCGGTGACCGGGGCGAGCGCCTCCGGGGAACGCAGAGTCGCGCCGCGCAGCACCTCCACCTCGACCGCCTCGTCCGGGTAGCCGACGGACAGCTTCACCAGGAAACGGTCCAACTGCGCCTCGGGCAGCCGGTAGGTGCCGTCCATCTCGACCGGGTTCTGGGTGGCCACCACCAGGAACGGCGACGGCACCGGGTGCCGGACCCCGTCCACTGTGACGGTGCGTTCCTCCATCACCTCCAGCAGCGCCGACTGGGTCTTCGGCGACGCCCGGTTGATCTCGTCGGCGATGACGATGTTGGCGAAGACCGGCCCCGGATGAAACTCGAAGTCCCGGGTCGCCTGGTTGAAGATGGTCACCCCGGACACGTCCGACGGGAGCAGGTCGGGCGTGAACTGGATGCGCCGCCACTCACCCTTCACCGTGGCGGCGATGGCCCGCGCCAGGGTCGTCTTACCGACCCCCGGCACGTCCTCCAGCAGCACGTGACCCTGCGCGAAGAGCGCGGTCAGCGCCAGCCGCACCACCTGCGGTTTGCCGAGCACCACCGCGTTGACGTTCTCGGCCAGCCGGGCGGCCAGGGCGGCGAAGCCCTGCACCTCCGGCTGGGTGAGCGGCTCGTGGGTGTTCACGGTCGGCGGTGCTCCTTGCCTGGTGGTTCAGCAGGTGGGCAGGACGTTGATGTTGTCGCCGCCCTCCAGGTTGAGCCAGGCCCAGGGGATGTAGTTCTTCCCGCTGTACTCGACCTGCACCCACCAGGTGCTGCGCTTGTCGTTGTTGTAGATGTACGCGTAGACCTCTTCACCCGACTTCTTGCAGTACGCCTTCAGCCGGGTGCCGGGCTCCGCCCAGCCGACCTGCTTGTCGTTGTCCTGTTCGGCAACCTTGAAGACCTCGTTGCCGTTGCGGCCATTGACGTCTTGGTCGCAGTAGGTCGACTCCGGCCCGGAAGCGCCGTTGCGACAGGTCGCGATCCCGTACAGCGCCTGCGTGGCCTGGTCCTTGGTGGCCGTGCCCTTACCGGCGGCGTTGGTGGCCGTCACCGTGAACGCGTACGCCGTGCCCGGCGTCAGGCCCGTCATCGTGATGCTGGAGCACGCCCCGGTCTTCGTCGGCTCACCCGGCGTGCTCACCGCGCAGGTGGCCTGACCGCCGCCCGCGTCCACAGTGAACGTCACAGTCGCCGCGGTCGCCGTCGACGACGAGCCGGTCACCGTGACCCGTGGCTCGGCGACCGTACGCGCGGTGGCGGTGGCCTCCGGACCCGGACCCGCCTCGTTCACCGCCTTCACCTTCACCGTCACGTTCTGGCCGTTGCCCAGCCCAGTGACGGTCGTGCGGGTGTCGGTCACCTCGCTGACCCGCCCACCGACGTCCACCAGGTATGTCGACACCGGTCGGCCGTTGTCCTCGGCCGGCGACCACTGCACCGTGACCGCGCCCGGCTGGTTGGCGACGGTGCCGGCCCGCAGGTCGAGCGGCGCGCCGGGCGCCGCGAAGGGCACCACCGTGTTGCTGACCGGCGACGCCGCCGAACCGGCGCCCCTGTCGTTGATCGCGACGACGGTGAACGCGTACTGGGTGCCGAACTCCAGCTCACCGGCGGGCACCACCAGCTCCGTCTTCCTCGACTCGCCGACCGGCGCGTTCGCCCCCGCCGAACTGGCCGTCACCGCGTACCGTGCGATGGTGTTGCCCTGGCCGTTCGCCGCCGGCCACTTCACCAGCACCGTGCCGTCCGGTCGCTCCTGGGCCGTCACGCTCACCGGCGGGTCGGGCACCGCGGCCGTCGGGGTAACCGGGTTGCTGTTGCGCGGCGGACCGTCGCCCTTGGCGTTGACGGCGTGCACCGCGAACCGGTACGTCTCGCCGTTGGTCAGACCCTTGACCTCCACCGCGCGTTGGTTGGCGCCCACCTCCAGGCGCTGGCCGGCACCCTCCACCACGTACTTGATGATGTCGGCGCCGTTGGCGGCGGCCGGCCGCCAGCTCACCCGCGCCTGGGCGTTGCCGGCGGCGGCGGTGACACTGCGCGGCGCGCTCGGCTTGCCCACCCGGGGCTTCTTCGGCGGGGGCGGCGGTGGGGCAACCGGTGGCGGGTCACCGCCGAGCACGTCGTTGGCGTACTTGTTGACCTCGCGCACCTGGTGCTTGTCGTCCACCACCCGGGCGGTCGCCGAGTCGGGAGAGTTGATGAACAGGTGATTCTCCCGCACCTCAAGCTCCAGCGGCCCGTTCGCCCGCCCGTCGATGGTCTCGACCAGCTGACCCCCCGCGTCGAAGGCGTAGATCTTGCCGGTGGCCTCGTCGGCGCAGTAGAACCGGTCCGCCCAGGCCACCGCCGGACTGAGCCGGTCACCCTCGCCCGGCACCGTGAAGGCCCGCTCCTCCCCACCGTCACCCACCACCAGCACCCGCCGCTCGGCGGGCACGGTGACCGGAACCCGCTGCCCGCTGGTGCGCGTGGGCATCGCCGCCGCACCGGAGAGCGTCAACGACGTCGGGTGAACCTTGCCCTGCTGCACCCGCACCAGCTTTCCGGCCGTGCGGTCGAGCACCGCCACCCCCTCATCCAGGGTGGACACCACAAGCTCGTGGCTGGCCTCGGCGACGTCGTACGACTCGACCTGCTTCGGGCTGAGCCCGGCGCCGGCGGGCGCGGCCGAGGCCGGCGCGGACGGCAACGTGGCGGCGGTGATCGCCGAGACGGTGCCTTGGCTCGGCACCGCGATCCAGAGCCGTCCCGCACCGTCGAACGTGCCGCCGGTGATGCCCGGGGGATAGTGCACCGGCTCGCCGACCGGGGTCAGTGACCGCGGGTCGAGCTGCCGCACGATGCCCTGCACGGCGTCGACGACGAACGCCGAGTCTTCGTGCAGAGCGACACTCACGCCCAGGCCGGGGGTGGTCCGGGTGGTCGCGGTGAGCTGCAGGGTGGCCAGGTCCAGTGAGCTGACCTGCCCGGTGTGCAGGTCACGCAGGACCAGCAGCCGGTCGGTCTGGGTGATCTGCATCGGGTGCCGGACCGCACCGGGGATCTCGGTGCGGGTGTCCACCCGGGCGGTGACCCCGTTGACCCGGGCCAGCTCGCTGCGCGCCGCGCTCCACAGCCACGAACTCGCGTCGTAGTTGGCCACCGCGTTGTCGGCCGCACCGAGCCCGAGCACGGTCAGCCCCATGGCCGCCAGCAGCGCGGCCACCGTGCCGACGGTCACCAGCCCGCCCCGCAGCCGGGACCGGGAACGGGGGGCGTCGGTCTGAACGGCGTCTTCGATGCTGGCCACAGCCGGCTGCCTCCCGTGAGTCGTGGCAGGTGGCGTGCCTCGCGGCAACCCCTCCCCTGAGCCGGGTGCCATCATATGGCGCTGCTGGTGACGGGGGAACCCGCACCGTCACCCCTGTGGATACCGAGCGTGTGCGCAGTGGACTCCCAGCTCAGCTCGGTTCAGCTCGGCACGCCTCAACTCGGCGACGGTCGGGCCGAGGGACCGCCGCCCGACCCGGTGGCGCGCTCCCGCGTCGTACAGACCTGTCCCGAGGTCGCGAAGCTGTCGGTGGAGTAGACCGCCAACACGGTGAAGCAGTGATCCACTCGCGAGTTCAACCCGTTGACCGTGTAGCTGGTCCTACCCGGGTCCACGGTGGCCATCACCCCCAGGGGCCGCCCGGCCAGACCGGCGGCGACCATGAACGGCACCGCACCGCCGGACGGGTCCGTCCAGGTCAGCGTGATCGTGGTCGCGTCGTCGCGGAGCTTCAGATCGCCGGGGGGTGGCCCGACCGTCGCCTGTGCCGCAGCGGTCGGCGCGGTCCCCGCGGGCGGCGGGTCGTCGCGGGTCAGCACCACCACACCCAGGCCGGCCACCGCCACGACGGCCACCCCGGCCGCCACCGCCGCGCCGATCAGCGTCGCCCGGCCGCGCCCCGCCGACCCACCCCCATCGGTGTACGACGGCCGGTACCCGTCGTGCACCGGGTGGTACTGCTGTCCCGGGTACGGCACCTGGATCGGCTCGTGCTTCCGGGGTGGGTACGGGTCGTGAGTCGGGTACAGATCCCGGGCCGGGTACGGGTCGTGAGCCGGGTACGGGTCGTGGGTCGGGTACTGGTCATGGGTCGGGTACTGGTCCCGGGCCGGGTACTGGTCGTGGGTCGGGTACTGGTCAGGGTGGTGCTGCGGCGCCGTTCGCGGTGCGGTCGGCCGCGACCCGGCCGGGTCGGCGCCCGCGTCCGCCGACCACGCCGCCGTAGTCGGCTCGGCCGACGGCACGACGACGCTCGGTTGTGCGGTGGCCGACGCGGGCGGAACGGCGGCGGACCGGGCCGAACTGGCGTCACCCCTGGTCGGGGCGCTGTCCGGCTGGACGGGCGGGATCACCTCGGTCTGATCGGACAGCGCGGCCCGGGTCCGCTGCGTCGGCACCACCGCGGCATCGACGCCACCCAACCCGAACTCACCGTCCGCGCCACCGTCGTCCACGTCCGTCGGGGACCCCTCGGCGGGGTCGGCACCGGGAGTGGGCAGGGGTTGCGGTGGGGCGTTGCGGCTCCACGGCGGCGCGGTCAAACCCCACGGCGGTACGGGCGGCGCACTCACCGGAGGTGCGGAGACAGGGTGCCCGAAGCCGGGTGGTGCGGAGACGGGGTAGGTGTGTCCGGGTGGTGCGGAGACGGGGTGCCCGTGGCCGGGTGGCGCGGAGACGGGGTAGGTGTGTCCGGGTGGTGCGGAGACGGGGTGCCCGTGGCCCGGTGGTGCCGAGACGGGGTAGGTGTGTCCGGGTGGCGCGGAGACGGGGTGCCCGAATCCGGGTGGCGCGGAGACGGGGTAGGTCTGTCGGGGTGGTGCGGAGACGGGTTGTCCGTGGCCCGGTGGCGCGGAGACCGGGTAGGGATGGGCTGGCGGTCCGGACGTCGGGGACGGGTGCGCCGGTGGTCCGGAGACCGGGTACGGGTGGCCGGGCGGCGTCCCGATCGGTGGTGCAGCGGCGGGTGGCCCGCTGACCGGATGGGCTGGCGGTCCGCTCACCGGATGCGCCGGCCCTGACTGCCCAGCGGCTGGCGACGGTTGGCCCGACGACGTCGCGTCGATGGCGGACGCGTTGACCGGTCCCGTCGCCCCGGCTGGTCCGGCTGCGGCTCGGGCAGCCTCCTCGGCGAGTAGCGGTTCGATCTGTCGTACCTGGATCGTGGGGTTGTCCCACGGAGGTGCCGGCATCCCCGACGTTGGCGCGGTGCCGGCCGACGCCGGGGCGGGTGGGGTCGACGGCCGGTGCGGCACGTCGACCGCCGGGTGGGTCGCCTGGTCGCCCGCCCGCTGACGGTGCGGCGCGGTTGGCCCGGACGCCGGTCGCTGTGGTGGCTGGTGAACAGACGGCGGTGGCTGACTTTCGGCCCTCGGCCGGGGTGGTTGGCCCGGGGCGCTGGGCTGGGTTGGCGGGCCTTCCGCTCGCGATCGGAGCGGCTGGCTCTCGGGCACTGGTCGGGGTGGCTGGCTGACCGCCGGCCGGGCGGACCCGGGCGGTTGCTCGTCGGCGCGTTGGCGGGGTGCCACCGCGGGTGCGGCGGGCGGCGGGCTGGGCGGCGCCGGCGTGGTCGGGAGAGGTGCGGGCGTACGCCGAGCAACCGGAGCCGGCCCAGCGGCGGCGGGGCCGCGTACCCCTGGAGGGGTTGCCCGGGGTGGGGCCGGCGGGGGCGGCGGAGCCCAGGGCGAGTTGGTGGGCGTCGGGCCATCAGCGGAGGGCCGCATCGCGGCCAGGGTCGCCATGGACAGGGTCGGACCGGACAGTGCCGACCGGATGCCGGACTCCGTCGCCGCGACCGGGTCCGAATCGGGGACCGGCCCGTGTTGCTCGGTGGGCATCGACGCGGACGGGCCGAGGTAGGCGCGGGCGGCGCGTACCGCCGGGTGGTGCTCCCCGAGGGTGGTCGGCCCGGCGGTGGCGACGCGGGTGTAGTTGCGGCGGGCCTCGTGCCGGTTGCCCAGCTCCTCCGCGACCTCGGCGAGTTCGAAGGCGAGCGCGAGCATCACCGGGTCCGAGTGCTCCCAGCGCCGCTCGCCCGCCGCGAACGCCTCCTCCAGCACCCGGCGGGCGGCGAGCGGATCGTCCGCCTCGCGGTGCAGCCGCGCCAGCAGATGCGCGGTGTGCAGCATCTCAGGATGATCCTCGCCGTACGGCGGGGGAGCGGATCCGACGGCCTCCGCGAGGAGCTGCCGGGCGGCCCTGAGGTCGCCCGTGGCACGCAGGGCGAGGGCGCGGTGCTGGGCGGCTGCCAGGGGAGAGGGATGGGACACGTGGCAATGCTGCCGTCAGAGGGCCGCCGGACGCTACCCGGACACGCCCCGGGCGGCGAGTCGGTGGACGCGCAACAGGCGGTTCGAGCAGCGGCGGAAGTGCCGCAAGAAAGGCGCCGGAAGGCGATGTGCATGATCCACGAGCGGCGTGTAAAGTAACTCCCCGTGCGGCCCGTCGCGCCGATCACCGGGTGGAAAGATCATCTGGTTGGCGAGGTAGGCTGAACGTGTAGGTCCGGGTGGCGGAATGGCAGACGCGCTAGCTTGAGGTGCTAGTACCCGTATAGGGTGTGGGGGTTCAAGTCCCCCCTCGGACACCAGAGTTCGTGGATATCCGCGCGAGATCAACTTCCTCTCGCGCGGGGAACGCGACCTGCGACGGATCATATGTGCGCACCGTCTCCCGGGAGTCGGTGCTACCTGCGCTGACACCCTTGCCGCCCCGCTGGCGGGGGTCGGGTGAGTCGTGATCGCCCGCGCCCTCGTTGGCGCGACGAGCAGCTCGTCGAGGCGCTCGTTCCCACCCCACTGCCGGTCGCATCGCCGGAGCCGGCGCCGCTGCCGACACTGCCCGCGCCCGCCGCCCGGACGGGCGATGGCGTGCTGTTCGACGTGGCCCGACCCGACGCCGCCGGCCGGGTCACCGCTCGCGCGCTGCTGCGGGCCTTGGACTGGATACCGGGCCTCACGCTGCACGTCGACGTCGTGACCGGCGCAATCCTGATCACCCCGGCCGTCGATGGCGCGCACGTCGTTGGTGCTCGCAAGGAGCTGCCCCTACCGGCCGCCGCCCGACATTTGTGCGGCATCGCCACCGGCGAACCCGTGCTGCTGGCCGCCCTGCCCCGCCAGAACCGCATCGTCGTGCACCCCTCAAACACCATCACCGCGGTCCTGGCCGACCTGCACGCCCGCATCCTCGCAAAGCCCTCATGACCACCGGTCCCGATCGTGTCGCCACCGCCCGAGCGCTCCTCGAGCACCTCGGCCTCACCGCCGCCGACCTCACCGGCAGTAACCGGCCTGCCGTGCCGACAGTCGCCGAGTACCTTCCTGCTGTGGTCGCCGCGGCGAGCCCGGGCACCCGACGCACCTACGGCAGCTCCTGGCGGCGCATGGCCGCCGCCCTCGGCGATCGGTGCATCGACGAGGTGCGGGCCAGCGACCTCGAAGCCCTCATGCGACAGGCCGCCACAGGCGCCCGCCCTCGCCGCAACTCCCGACACGGCCGGCACGCCGGCGAGCACCTCATCGCCGCCGCCCGCGCCTTCTACAATCGCGCCATTGCCGACGGCTACCTCACCGTCGTGGACAGCCCTGCCCACCGGGTGCGCAAACCCCGTCGGCTGCCCAATACACGCCGCGCCCTTACCGCCGACGAATTGACCGACATCAACGCCGCCGCCCGCAGCGGCGGTAACGACATCGTGCTCGACGCCCTACTGCTGCGCCTGCACACCGAAACTGCCTGCCGGCGCGGCGGCGCCCTGGCGCTGCGCCTGATCGACCTGGACACCGACCACGCGCTGATCCGCCTGTCGGAGAAGGGTGGCACGCAGCGGTGGCAGCCCATCACGCCGATGCTCGCCGCTCGTCTCAGCGAGCACGCCCAGGCCCGCGGCGCCGTTACGCCCACCGACGCGCTGCTTCGCTACCGTAACGGCCAACCCGCCACCTACCGGCGCTACGACCTACTGTGGGCCCGCATCGGCCGGCGGCTACCGTGGGTCGCCGCCCAGGGAATCACCACGCACTGGCTGCGCCACACCACCCTGACCTGGGTCGAGCGGCACTTCGGCTACGGTGTGGCCCGCGCCTACGCCGGACACACGGACCGCCGAGGACCCGCCACCACCACCTATATCAAGGCCGACCTGTACGCTGTCGCTACCGCCCTGGCAGCCTTCACCGGTCAGCCACACCCACTGGCCGTAGGTGAGAGCGTCCTAAGATGATGATCAGACCTAGACGGTGGTCGCGTCCTTGATCTGGAGCACGACAGGCCCTGCCGCTGTTGGAGCGATCCAAGCCTCATAGGTGGGATTCCGGGTGTCGGTCTTCGTGGTTCCGAGCCAGGTGTAGCGGACGGCCAGCTCGTACGTGCCCTTGACGCGGTAGATCGCAAACTTCGGATCGAAGTTGGCGCGCGCGGTCAGAAGTGGATCACCCGTGGAAGACCACTTGACCTTCTCGGCGCCCGACGGCGGACTCCATTCGGGGCATCCAGCCGGCATAGCCGACTTGGCGTCTCGCACGCATCGTGTGAAAGCCTCGCTCAGCTTCGCGGCGACCAGCTCCCAAGGCACCTTGGGATCCTGCTTCACTACACCGGGGTCGCCTATGGCCGAGTGCTCCTTGATCTCCTGGACGTCAAGTCTCCCATCGACCCACTTCACCTTGGCCCAGTACTTCGCCGGCGTCACGACGCGGCGTAGCTCCTTTGAAGCGTTGTAGTCCGCCGTCACCATGACGGTCCCGAGCATGTCGAAGCGGCTCTCCGCTTCGGTGTAGTGAATGACCGAAGCTTCCAGAGGGTTGCCGTAGAAGGCCCATCGGACCTTGGAGACGTCCGAGGTCTCGACGATGGATTGCGGGCAATTGGCGGGGGTCGCAGACGGTGACTTCGCGCATTTGTCGAGCCAGCTACCTGCAGCCGCGACCACGGCCTCCTGCTTCACCTCAGCCGGCCAGGGATCTGACGTCGCAGGGAACGGCTCATCTCCCCCGAAGATGAAGTAGCCCAAGACAGCAAGAACGACGACGACGCCCAGTCCGCCACCACCCGCGGCTGCTGCCGCGCCACTTCCGGAGCCAGACTCTGTTGCCTCATCTTCTCTGAGGTCGACATTCGCTCTGGTTCCATAGTGACGATGGTGATGCGTGTGGGTGCTCTTATCGACGTTCCCTTCGTAGTAGGACCCCTTGACGTTGGCCTGACGTTCGCCACCAACGCCAGTTTGCCGATCTACCATGCTTACCTGCCCTCGCGGTCATCATGGCCTCGCTCGAAGTAGTCGCCCGCGACGTTGGCCTGACGCCCGCTACTGAACCCGGCCTGGTTGACCACGGGGCTAGCTCTGCCCGACTTCGCCGGACCGCTCAAGCTGTCCCGATGCTGAGCGCCAGACGAGGATGCCGAGCCGCTGCCGCTTCGAATCGTCAAGATCATGCCGACGATCGCTACCGGTAACGCGATGATGTTTGCCCAGGCCGCCGCGCCGTCGAGGCTCCCACTAAAGATCATTACTAGCGAGACAACGATCATCAGAAGGAGCGCGCAGGCGATCATTTGTCGTTTGGACACGACGTCCATCATGGGCGATGGACGCAAACTTGCGAACCTCCGACGATAAGGAGTGTCCTTGATCTGCCACGTTGGCGACGTGCATCTTCCTGGTGCGGCTTGCCCATGGTCCAAGGGGCGCAAGGCCATTCTTGAGCAGCAGTCGGTGTGGCACTTGGCAACGCGGTGGCCGACTCATCGGCTGCTGGTCGCAGCATCGGTCGGTCGTGAGCTGCCGACCGTGGCTGGGTGACATCCTGGACCCCGTCGCCGCCAAGGCGACCGCCACCGCCGAAGCCGAGGTCAGTGACGCATGACGACGATGGTCCGGGGCTGGCTCGTTGCCACCGCTCTTGCAGGCATTACCGGCCAGCTGCACCCCTTTCGATTAACTCCGGAGACGTCGGCATCCGAAGTTGATCAATGACGCGTTGAAGCCGACGCGCGACCGCCTGATGGAGTCAGCGCAGACCGCGCTGCGCGGCGACGCTCTCGGCTATCTTCCGGTGAGTGCCGGCCAGTCCCTGGGTGTCGAGCGCGCCGGCGAAGGGCTTGCTGCTGTCTGGTTTGACGAGCGCGCCCCGGCGGACCCAGACGTCGGTGTGGCGGATCAGATAGTTGGTGGTCAGGATTGTGGCCCTGTGCGCGAGGAGGAATTCGAGGATGCGGTGCAGTTTCTCGCTGTTGCGCGAGTACCGGCTCAGCGCCGATGTGCACAGTACGAGATCGCCTTCGGCGGCCTTCCTGAGCAGGTTCACCAGACCTTGGTCGAAGCGCGGGTCGATCGCGCTGAACAGGGTCACCGTGTCGTCGTCGGACGGTGGTGCCGTGACAACCTCGTCGCCAGAAGGCAGGCTGGGTGTGGGTGCCGAGGGCAGGCGCAGTGGACCGCGACCGCCGTCGGCGAAGGTGTCGGTCAGCGCGTCCAGACACGCCCACGCACGCGGATAGCGCCCGGCCAGCTCGGCGAAAGGGTTCGGCTTTTGATCGGCGATGGGATGGCGGCGGCGCGCGGCCAGCAGATGCGATAGCGGGCCGGTCGCGTACTCCGTCGCCGGGATGATCCCGCTGTCGAGCGGACCGTCGTGGTGTGCCTGCTCGAGCAGGCTGTTTCGCACCACGAGGGTGACCTTGGCCTTCAGGTCCAGCGGTGACGCCAGCGGCTTGTGGTCGAACACCTCCTCGACGAACGGTGCGATCAGCACGTCCTGCTCACGTTGCGGCAGGGCCGCCAGCGCCTCGGCCCGCTGCAAAACGTCGTCGCCGATACGGTGGGCCAGGTCCTCGTTCACGTCGCATGCTTCAGTGAGCATGCTGGGTAGCACGTCGCGGCAGTATTTGACCATGTGCGTTGGATCAGGGGCGGTCATCGCGAATGCCTCCGTCGGATGGGGACCAGGTGTCGACAGCGCCACACCCTAAGCAGATCGACGCGGTGTCGCGACAGACGCTCCATGGCGAAAGCGTCAAGGGCGGGGGAGGACTCAGGCGGGCAGCATGGCCTGTGCCGGCGTCAGCCAGTCAGCCCGTACGTGTTGCTGGGTCTGTTCGGTGACGCCCCAGTGGCCGCCGCAGGGCATCGCGTCTGCGGGGAAGGCGTACGACGCCAGGGGATTGTCGAACCGGGTGATTCGCGGCCGGTAGGGGCCACCGGGGAACCACTCGTGCACCGAGAAGACAGCCGAGACCCGCTGGTGCTTGCCGGCGGTGCGGTCACGGCCGGTGCCGAAGAACCCGTCACCCTTACGGATCATGGCACCGTTCGAGATCTGGATTGCTGACGTGCCGGTCAAGGCCTCGTGGACTTCCCGGATGTCGCACATGGTGTCACGGATGCCAGCCACGATCGTGAACGGCTTGTCGCGTAGCTCGTACTTCACGGCCTTGTCCTCGAGCCGCTCCCGTAGCCTGGCTGCGGAATCGACAGCACCGCCGATCGCCGCGCCATTGACCACGATGTCGTCGTCGGCGCAGATGCGATAGCCGGCGGGCAGCGCAAGGAAACGGACGTCGATGTCAACGGCTGCGCTCCGGTACACCGTTCCGGGCACACCATGCTCGACGGGCAACGCGGCTGGATCGTCGCGCAGTTGGGCGATCGTCTTGTCGATCCAGGCGACGAGCGGGCGCATCCGTGGGGCGCGGTCCCACCTTCGGATCTCCACCATGATCGAGTGAGTGGTCAGCGTCAGCCGGGTGTTCAGGTCATCGACCAGCACGGCGTGGCGGCGCTGTTCCGCGGTCCAGTCCTCGCGCAGCGTCAGTGTCAGAACCTCCACCGCCCCCACGTAGGAGCCGTCGGCCGCGTAGAGGCGAAAGTCGGGACGGGTGCCGGTGCCCTCCTCGTAGCTCACCCGGTACCGGCGAGACAGCAGGTCGTGCACGAATAGCTCGTCGAGCGCGCTGTACAGCCGCGTGTCGTCCGGCGCCCGCAGCTCGGCGTGCAGCCGCCCATCCCGGTCCGGGAACCGTGAGTACATATCGTTGATGATGCGCCGCCCCTGCGCGGCCTGCGGCCGGGTGCACTCCAAGAACCAATTCACCGTCGGTTCCGCTGGGCTGATTCCACGCTCTCGAGTGATACGCGGCTCATCGAACACCCTGCCCATCATGGCCGCGACCCTAGTGGCCAATTGCTCTGCCGACCAAGCCAAATTGACGGCGCGTCACCTGCGGCGACGCTACCCATCTAGACGGCGGCTCGCCTGACTCATCAGAGCTGAGGACCTGAACGCTCGGTCACCTTCCTTCGCGCCTCGGTGCTCACGATGAGAAGCATGGGCAAGCCGGGCACAGGAACAAGGGAGAGGGGGAGGTGCGCAGCGAGTGCCTCACCCTTGCTTCCAGGCGGTCCACGAGACAACCCATTCCCGTACCGGCCGGACTGCGGGCAGTTGTTCTCGCCCCAGGAGCACTGCTTCGACAGCTTCGACGGCTGCCCGCTGTTCAGCTTCGCGGTCGCCGAGTGACTCGCACGCCACCATCAGCAGGTCGTCGTGTACGAAGGTCCGACACGGCTGGCCCGTCTGCTGCTTGATCAGCAATCGAATGGCTTTGCGCAGTGCAGAAAGTTGGTCGCCGGGCACCCGCCGTACCTCTGCGTACCCGTGCTGCCGTACCAGGTTGACGACCAGTTGCGCCACGACCGGCACTCGTTCATCGACCGCAGGCTCCGGGAACAGACGGTCCATCAACGCCAGACACCGTCGACACGTTGGCGCAAACGCCGGCTCCCGGTACCGGCTGACTTGTCCGCCATCACCGCCGGCCATCACCAACCAGGCCCGACCGCACGTCGTCGTCTGCGCCCAGACCGCTTCCTCAAGCGCGGCGAGGTCGTATCGTCGTTTGACCAGTTCCCGGTCGCTGTCCGCCTGGTAGAAGTGTGCCTCGGACAGGGCGCCGCGGCCTGCTTCAGGCGGGTTGTTACGGCGTACGAGGTGAACGGCCTCACCTCCACTGACCACGGCGAGGAGAAGCTGCGACGTTCCGGCCGTGATGACGTTCGGTCCGTGTAGCCCTTCAGGCATGCCAGCATCCCTCACGTCAGGAGGTGTATCGGACCGACCTACCGGTAACGGAGGCATCCTGCCAGACAGCAGCAGGCCCCAGGTGGGGCTGTCGACGCTGATGCGGTTGCGCTACGGCCGTTTGTCGGGATCGAGGGCGTGAATGAGATGTCCGATCCTTTGCTGGTCGGGTGCCGGCCAGTACAGGTAGCGCGGACCGAGGAAGCAATGGAAAGCCCGGCAGGCGAACAGCTCCTCGAACAGGTCAGCGGGCGTCGCGATGAGCAGACCAAACGGCCGCAACGCGTCCGTGGCTTTGAGGATCCCGACGTCGCGCGTCAAGAAGACGTTCGCGCCGACCTGGAGCGCGTCATGCACCAGCCGGCGGTCGTTTCCGGCTGGAACAGCCGTCAAGGCACGCCTCATCTCCCGCTCGGGCAGGACCAGCAGCCCTTCGCGGGAGGGGCGCTCCTCCGGTTCCCCCCAGCCCAAGAGTTGTAGCGCGGCGGTGAACTCCTCGAAGGCAAGCAGCCGCTGCACACGACGCTCCTGGGACAGAGTCTTCTTCGCATCGTCGACGGACGCCGCGAGCATGATGAAGCGAATGTCCCGAACCGCCCACAGGGCGAGAACAAGTTGCAGCGATTCCAGGTCTGTCGCGTAATCCTCGCCGGACACAAGACCAACGAC
The DNA here is from genome assembly GCF_040607915.1 of Micromonospora sp. NPDC005215. Classification (NCBI taxonomy): domain Bacteria; kingdom Bacillati; phylum Actinomycetota; class Actinomycetes; order Micromonosporales; family Micromonosporaceae; genus Micromonospora; species Micromonospora sp. NPDC005215. The sequence goes on from NZ_JBEXHQ010000019.1 coordinate 59,336, forward strand.
GCTGTCGCCCGTCCAGATCCGATGCCCATACGTGAAATAATCGATCAACAGATTCGTGTCCCAGGCGACATGCAGGGGACCCCGCCCTCGTCGTCCCGTGAAGAGCCGCACATTGTCCTCGTACACGAAGTGCGGGCCCTCAGGAGGAGCAAACAGCGCGGCCCGTTCCAGCATCCGCGTCACCTCATCAGCGCCGACGGAGACCCGCAGCCGTCGGGCCATCTCGTTAGCCAGGTGGAAGCCCCACCTTTCGTCGTCGCGGTACGCGGCAGTGGCATCGACGTAGAGCAACACCACCTCATCGTCTCAAGCGCCCACCGCCGATCCAAGCCACTAACGTGCGGGCCGTAGGCGTGTCGGCAGTCGGGACGTTGTGTCGTCATGACACGACCTACCCGAGCCCTTGAGCGCCTCGTTCGTCCGCTCATCCCTGCTGCCTCGCCCGCGCGGCCGAGCCCACGACCGATGCCGATGCCAGTGCTACCCGCCCGCGTTTGCCCGCCGGCAATCATCGACGCCCCGGGGCTGCTGCTGTGGATGGCTCTCCCCGCTCGCTGCGGCCGGGTGAGCGCCCAGCACCTCCTGCACGCGATCGGCTGGGCACCGGGACATCGCCTCGACATCCAACTGTGCCACGGCATGCTCGTCATCACCTCCGCGCAGGACGACCGGTACCAGGTGGGCAACCGAGGCGAACTGCCCCTGCCGGCGAGCGCCCGGCAGATGTGCCGGATCGAGCCCGGCCAGCCTGTCCTCCTGGCCGCCTTCATCACGCATGACCTGCTCGTCGTTCATCCCGTCAGCACCGTCGCCCGCCTCCTCACCGACCTGCACCACCAGATGTCAGGGGGCGACAGTGACCGCTGACCCGTCTGCTGTCGCCGCCGCACACCAGGTCCTTGCCCACCTGGGCGTCACCGTGGCCGACCTCCAAGCCCACCCTTGCGCTCGGGCCGCCCTACCCACGGTCGCGGAGTACCTACCGCGCGTTCTCGCCGCAGCCGGGCCTGGAGCACGCCGCACGTACGGCACCTACTGGGAACGAATGGCCGCCACCTGGCCCGACCGACCGTTGGACGGCGTCGTCGCCAGCGACATCGAGGCCTTGAAACAACTGATGATGACCAGCGCGGTGTCGCGGCGCAACAGCCGCAACGGCCGGCACGCCGGCGAGCACGTCGTCGCCGCCGCCCGCGCCTTCTACACCCGGGCCATCGCCGATGGCCTGATCGACGCCTCCGCCAGCCCCGCCCACCGGGTCGCGAAACCCCGCCGCCTGCCCAGCACCCGCCGCGCCCTCACCACACACGAGCTGGAAGAAATCAATATCGAGGCTCGTACCAGCGGCAACGACGTCATCCTCGACGCACTGGTCCTGCGCCTGCACACCGAAACCGCCTGCCGCCGCGGCGGCGCACTGGCCCTGCGCCTGGTCGACCTGGACACCATCAACGGACTCGTCCGCCTGACCGAGAAGGGCGCCACCATCCGGTGGCAACCGATCACCCTCGACCTCGCCGAACACCTGTACGAACACGCCCGCGCCCGCGGCGCGGTCCTGCTCACCGACGCGCTCCTGCGCAACCGTGCCGGCCAACCGATCACGAGCCGCCGCTACGACCACCTGTGGAAACGCCTCGGCGAGCGCCTGCCGTGGGTCGCCGTGCACGGCGTATCCACACACTGGCTACGCCACACCACGCTCACCTGGGTGGAACGGCACTTCGGCTACGGCATCGCCCGCGCCTACGCCGGTCACACCGACAGCCCCGGATCCTCCACCACCACCTACATCAAGGCTGATCTGCACGACGTGGCCAACGCACTGTCGGCCATGACCGGCCAACCCCATCCGCTGGCCCGTCTGATAGATCGCGCCGACCGGTGTTCGCAGGCGAGCGGCGCCGTCTCACCCACGACCAAGTAAGGGATGGGGGCCGCGTGCGGCGCTCCGGGCCAGACGGCTCCGGGGTCACCGCACGCGGCGGGGCCCCGCGAGGCACGCTCAACTGAACACAGCGTCGAATCCCGCGGCTCCCCGCAGCGACGACGCACTTGGCCGCCGGCTGCTGTAGAAGCCATGGCGCGCAGTAGGAGTTTCCGTACCCGTTTCGGTCTTGCACCTGCACAGGTGCCTGCCGCAGCCCGCGACGTCGCTCGCCGTCAGGACCCCTGTGCCGATGGCACGGCTCGTCAAGGACCATGACGAAGGCGTGGGGACCTACTGGATGGTTCCCTGTTGCGAGATCATCCTTGCCGGCTAGGTCGGCAAGTGCGAGGGTCATAGGTGGGCTTCCCGGCGTCTACTATGCGCAAGGTGTAGCCCTGCAGGTGCAGGTTAGGTGACCGTCCTCAAAGGTTCAGAACGGGCGAGAGGGCTGCGGACGATGCATGTTGCGAGTCCTTATTCGACCAGCGGCGGGGGTGTGACATTCGAACATGATTACGGCGGCAGGCTGCTCGCGGATCTTCTCCTGGGTCGTCCTACTGCCGGGCTCGGTGACGGTTTTGTCGTCCAAGAGGTTTGGTTCCAGCAGGCAGCGACGAGTCCAGTCGATGACATCGTGGTTGTTGGTGCCTCATCAGCGGGACAGCGCATTCTGTCAATCGGAGTGCGCAGAAACCCGGTTTTCAAGCAGAGCGACCCGAAGCTGCTCCGGCTTGTTTCGCAGTACCTGCGAATGGTCGCAGAGTTCCGCCAGGAACTGGACAGCGGCGAACGCCGTCTAGGGCTCGCCGTCTCGGCGACGCAAAGTCATGTCGCCGATTTAGTCGACCTCGTAGGGGTGGCAAGAAGCCAGAATAGCCCTGCCCGTTTCCAAGAAGCGGTTTTGGCGCGCAGCAGGACGATGCGCGCTGAATTGCAAAGAGTTACGCACGTTGTCAACGCAGCAAGGCGACTCGATGCCGAGTCGGCCAAAATCTCTTCTGACGAACTTTCCTGGAGATTCCTTGCAGCGCTGCACGTTATTCGCGTCGATTTGGATGGTGAGGATTCAGGCGGTAAGGCGGATCTTGTGACTAGCCTTACCCAGCTGACCAACGACGCTGTTGTCGCTGACCATTTACGGCTGCATCTTAGTCGACTGGCTGCGACATTTGCGCAACGTGCCGGACGTGTCGACACTGCAGTTCTGAGCCGTGAACTCTACGGCCGGTTCGATCTAGGTCTACCGGTTTCCAGACGACGGCCGACGCCATACCGTGCGCTCTTCGAAGACTACGCAGCCCGCTGCCCCGAGCTGAAGGAGCGCGATAGTGAGTTCGCGCAGTTGGGAGAATTTGCCAACGAGAGCCGGGGATACCTCCATCTTCGAGCGGGTGCATGGGCAGGCAAGACGGCCTTGGTCAGCCATCTCGCCGTTGACCCGCCGCCGCTGGTAGACATTGTCGGATTCTTTATTTCACGTCGTGGTGGAACCGTAAGAGCAGGTCAATTCCTCCACGCCACCTGCTTGCAATTAGCAGCGCTGGTAGACGAGATTGCACCGGCGGAACCGAGTCGCGCCGACTTCCTCGACTTGTGGGCCCGTGCGGCGGCGGCAGCGCGGCGTCAGCAGCGGTCAGTACTGCTCATTGTCGATGGGCTAGACGAAGATGATGCACGTCAGCTGAACGAGCCGAGTATCGCCTCGCAGCTGCCGCATCGCATCGAGATGGGCGCGAGCGTCTTGGTTACCAGCCGCAGCAACACCGACCTTCCCTCGGATGTTGATGCTCATCATCCGCTCCGTACCTGCGAAGTCTGGAACCTCTATCCATCACCCGCCGCTGCGGCGATTCAAATCCAAGCTCAACACGAGCTCGATCACATCCTTGACGAAGATGAGTTGCGCAAGATCACAGCGGTCATCGCGGTCGCCCGCGGTGGACTGACGATCCGTGACCTGGGTGAAATCCTAGGGACGAGTACCGGCCGAGTGCGAGGTTTGGCCAAGGGCCGCCTCGCTCGCGTCCTCGATCGACGAGAAGATCGGCCGCGCTCAACGACGCACTACACTATCGCCCACGACACACTTGTCGAACTGCTACGCAACGAACTGACCAGTAACGAACTCGCGTCGGCTCGATCAATGATCGACCGATGGGCGCAGGGCTGGCAAGAAGACGGCTGGCCTGCGAATACCCCGGAATATCTTGTTGAGTCTTATCCGTCGATGCTCGCCGCCGAACGAGACGGCCGCACCCTGGCCTTGCTCGCGTCCGAGAGCAGACAAGCACTACTGAGCTGGCGGACCGGTGGCGAGACGGCCGCTCTCGCCGAGTTCGCGGATGCCGCCGCGCTGCTTGCTCAGGATTGCAATTCCGACTTGCAGCTTCTGGCACGAGTCTCAGTTCTGCGTCACAACATTCATGATCGAGCCGACGCGGTACCGTCGGAATACGTTTTGGCCCTCGCCCGGATCGGGCGGCTCAACCACGCCGTGCAGCTCGCCCGCACCATCCCGTATCCAAATCTCCGATCGCACGCACTCCTGCAGATCGCGCGGCACCTACTGCCCGACGCGCCAGGTCAAGCTGCCGCCGTAGCCGCGGAAGCCGAACACGTCCCGGGCCGCCTTGACTTCGATGACCTCGTAGAACGAGTGGGCGCAGCCGTCCTGCAGGCGCTTGCCGGGGACGACGCGGCAGCGGCCCGTGCACAGGCGGCGGCGGAGGCGCTGCTCGCCGAAGCCGAGGAGGGCGACGAATGGCGGCTCTCCGCGCTTAGCGCGAGCTTCGCCCGACTCGACCACGACATGGCACGACGACTGCTCGCCAAAGCGCTGGAGGTCACCGACGAACCTGACCACCTGCTCGCGTCGAGCGCAGACGTCCTGGTCCGCCTCGACGAACTCTTTCGATTAATCGAAAATCTGGAAGGCGCCGATCCAGCCACTCGCCTCGGCGCCGGACTCAACGCCTGCAGCGTTCTCTTGAAGGATGGCGAACGCTGCTTACCCGAGGACCTCACGTCAGCGCTCGGTCAAGCGGCAGCGACCATGGCCGCACAGCTTGCACGCTCCTCAATAGAGGACGTCGACGGCGAGGACTTGCAGCTCCTCGCCAAGTCGGCCCGCTACATAGATGCTCATACCGCCCAAGTCATCATCGATCTCGTAGCGCTGCGCCCCCAGGCGGACCGTGATGTGGTCGTCGCGCTCGCCGGTGCTTACGCCGCACATGGCGTGGACCCGCGTCAAGTCCCTGACCTGGCCCTCGACGATGACATGCTCGCCGAATCGGTCGAGATCGCCTGTCAGGTCGGCGTGCTCCGCCATGCCCCTGGTATGGCCTCAGAAATCAGCGATCCGCAGCTGCGTGTAGATGCCTTCGCGCAGTGCGCGCTCGCCATGCTTGACCGGGACGACGCGGATGGCGCCCGTCACATGCTCGATAGCCTGGCAGCCGCCCTTGCTGAGGTCCGAAGTAAAGCGCAACCTGTCCTCGTCGCTGCGCTATCTGCCGCCGCCCACGAGTGTGGGCAGGGACAAGTGTCGGAAGACCTTCACCTCCAGACCTCCTATCTCCTCCACTTCAGACGGTTTGATTGGGACTTGGCCTGGGGCACGCGATTTCTTGCGTCCTGCGCCTTGCGTCATCCGGCGGGCAAGTGGTTCGACTTCTTCGATGGGGTATCACCGCATGCGCGGTTCGAATCGATTCTGGCGGCAGCCCGACTACCAGCACCGCCATCCACACCGGCTCGTCTTCTTGATCATCTCGGTAGCTTGGTAGAACAGACGGAGAGCCCGCTTCACGCGGCGGAGTTTGCTGAGTTCGCTATCGAGGTCGGAGAGCCAGCGCGCGCGCTGGCAATTCTTGCTCACAACGCTGAGGAACCAGGTTCCCTAGCCGAGCGTGTAACCGTCGCCAAGTTCAAGGCGCTACTGGCACTGGGCATGAGCAGAAGCGACGCACTCAGTTTTTATGCCGACGCGGCTGGCCGAGAGGCTGATCTAGGCCCCATCCTCGCCGTCGCGATGGCCGATGCGGGCCTCGTTGCCGAGGCCGGGACTTGTGTCCGGCTGCTTTTGCAGACCGCTGACCCCGATGCCACGCGATCCGACGGCAGATGGCCGAACGCATGGCTAACGCTCGCCTGCCGGCAGGCGGGGCTCCGAAAAGAGGCAGAACTTCTCGGCGGAGGACTTACTGGAAAGCATCTTGTCATTGTTGACCGTGATTCTTGCGGCATGGAAGATTTACCGGCCATAGTCCGGCTAGGGCTTTGGGACACATTCGCGCGCGACCTGTTGGACGCGAACGCTGCCTTCGCCATGATACTGATGGAAGATCTGGTCGACGAGATGCTCAAGCAGGGTTTCGTAGACCAGGCGGTCGGGCTGCTGGAGCACCTGCATCACGGCGAGGGCAAAGCCGTGATGCTGGCTAAGTGCGCCGCCAGAGGCGTCGAACTAGTAAGGACACGTCAACTGGTGGCGCAGTCGATGAGCCTGGAGCTTGTGCCGGAAGTGATACTCCCCGCTATCCAGCTATGCCCAGATATTCTTTACGAGATGGCATCGCTACTGCTGGGGCGGCCGATACCGAAACCACGACTCGTACCGTCCGGAATCGATAGTACCTAAGCTTTGCCGGTAAGCGGATCCACGCCTTGGGGAGGCGGGCCGGCAGCAGTGGTCGGGTGGAGGTCGTGCACGTCGAGCCAGTTGAGCAGGCCGAACAGGGCGACCAAGCGGGCTGCTCCGTTGGTCAGCACGGCGACTCGTCGGACGCTGCCGAGTGGAACCTCTCCGGTCACCGCATGTCGAGCGGCGAACGGGCGCGGCTGACCGCCCGTGCGCGGTCTGGCGCCGCTGGCCTGACAGGGGCGCGACGCAAGGAGGCCGGGTTGCCATTGTAGGTGGGTGGTGAGATGCGGTCAGGTCAGGCTGTTGAGGAGTTGGCCGGCCACGGCGTTGCCTCGACCGTGGAGGCGGGCGAGGACTTGCCGTCCGTTGTCTGCGGTAGGGCCGGAGCCGCGCAGCGGGTTCGGGGTGCGAGTGGAGATGGTAACCAGGAACTCGATGACCGCGGTGTCCAACCGCTCGCTGGTGGGGTGAGAGGAACGTTCGTGATCGGCGAGCCAGCCGACGGCGTCGTGGACGAACCCTGCCGCGGCCGGCTCCCGGAAGAAGCGAACGGCCGCGTAGGCGAAGTCGTCGTGGCCCATGTGCTCGCCGAACCACGTCGACCACGCTGGCACGGCTGCGCGGAGGGCGGCTGTCTGCTGCTCGCTGACCGGCGAGTGCCCCCACTCGCTGAGGCCGGCGACGGCGAGCGCCAGGACGCCGGTGCCGGAGTAGCCCTGCCAGGTGTTGGCGGTGGTGGCGAATCCCAGCATGTTTGCAACCAGGGCGGGGAACGCTGCTGGACACGGGTCCTTCGTGCAGGCGGTTTTCCAGACCTGGCTGAGGTAGTTGCCCACCCAGGAGGAGGCGGTGGTCCCGAGGGCGAGGATCGGCTCCCAGACCGTACGGGCCTCTGCGGCGTCGGCGCTGATCGTGACGTCGGCGAGAAGCCCACTAGCGCGACGTTCCTCGTCGTAGGGGTAGTGGGAGGAACGAGTGGCGGCCTCTGTAGAGGTCAACCCCGAGGCGAGGAACGTCGCGAGGTCGGCGGCGAACTCAACCGCCCGGGCTCGCGTGCGCGTATCCGCCGCAGCAGTAAGGGCTGTGAAGTGCGGGCGGGAGGCGACGAGGTAGCCGAGGTCGAGGGTGCGCAGTGTGCGGGAGCGGGCGTCGCGGCCGTCGGGGAAGCTGGTCGCGGCGGTGGCGGTGATCCACTCCGCCAACCGGGGCACCTCGGCGGGCAGGCTGCCGTCGGCGAAGGCGTCGAATGCGGCCTCGGCGGCAGCCTCCAGCTCCGGGAGGCCGTCGATCGGGCCGTGGCCGGGCTCGTCGTCCTCTTGGCCCACGTCGAGTCCAGCGGCTTCCTCCGGGTCGGTGTCGAAGTCGAAGTCGAGGTCGGCTTCCTGAAAGTACGGGTCGATGTCGTAGTGCGACATCGACAGCCGCGCGCAGTGCAGCGTCAGGTGCTCAAGCCGGCGCAGGTCGTCGGCGAGGTGGGGGTGTGCGGCGGCGAGGCGCATCACGGTGGTGACGGTGAGGCGGCGGGCACCGAGCAGCAGCCGCGCGATGGCCGCGCGAACAGTGACGTCGTCGGGGGTCTCGGCCCACAGTGCGGTGAGCGCTTCGGCGCAGAAGACGTCCCATTCATCGTCGGAAGGGCTATCGGGGTATGCGTGGGACCACGTGGCGGCCGAGTCGGTGAGGGGACGCATGAGCACGGCCAGGCACCACTCATCGCGGTCGGGGTGGTTCCGCAGCCAGTCGCGGGCGCACAGCACCAGCCACGCCGCGTACCCGCACCGCAGGTCCTCCACACCGCTGATGGAGCTCGGCGACTCAGCATCCGGGACGAGAGCGTCGAGTTGGGGCTGGACGGTGGCCCACTGCTCCTCGAGCTCCGTGTCGCTGGGGCGGACATGGTCGGTGATGTTGCGGCGCATGGTGTAGGCGAACGTTAACCAGCCGCGATCGCGGTCGAGGTGGTCCCGCATCTCGCGGGCTTCTTCCTCAAGGGCCGCTGGCGGGTTGTACACGAGGTAGGTCCTTCCGTCCGTGGCGCGGACGGCGTGGTAGTTCGCAATGTCGGTCGCAGCGAGCATCACCCGCCACCGGTGTGCGTCTGTCGTGGCCCAGTGCTCTCGGGCGGTAGTGAGCTGCTCGGTGAGCCGGCCGGTGACGAATGCGCCCAGGTGCACCAGGTCCAGGAGCGGGATCTTGCGGTGGTCCATCGTGTGCCACGTGCGGGCTCGCTCAGCTCGGGTGGGTTCCATGACGAGCGGGAGCACGCTGAAGGAGCGCATGTGCACGCTCATCCGGTCGTCGTCGAGTAGGTCGGCGCTGGTGACCAGGGGAGCAAGCGGGCCTTCCAGCAGTGCAGGAGTGTGGCGGGCGATGTCGGCGAGCAGTCCCCACGTCGCGACCGATCGGCTGCCGGTGAGCTGGACGAGGAGCGCGGTGATGTCGCGGCCGTCGTCGAGGGCCTTGTAAAGGTGGGCCTCCAGGGCCATCATCGCCGCCGCCAAGATGTCCGGAACCCGGTGGCCACCGTGGCTCCAGGCCAGGACGGTGGCGTCACCGACCAGCGCGACAGGCGCGCCGTCGACGAGCAGCTCGAACGCCGGCCGCTCCTGCGTGGGTCCCTGGCCGCCTGACACCGGGGCGCTGCGGGTGCGTCTCCAATGGGCGGTCGCGTGCTCGACGAGGGCGAGCACCACGTCGACGCCCTGCGGTTCGGCGTTGACGAGCATCGCCCGGAACGGCCCGCACTCGGGGATCGGATCGAAGGAGCGCGGGGCGCTGAAGATGCCGAGGCCATCACGCAGCCGGTCATGGACGTAACGGCGGTGATGGCGGTCGGAGTCGACGGCAGCCCGCAGCACCAGGTCCCGGGCCATCTGCGCGGACGCCGGCAGCAACGGCATCACGGTGTCGACGTCCAGCAAGGCTGCACGGAGTCTCGTCTGGCCGCGACGCTGGCGGCCAATGACCCGGCCGCTGTGCTCAAGCCGGCTATCAACAGGGGGCAGCAGCATGTCGAGGAAGGTGGCGACGGCGTCGGGTTCGACCGCGCCGGCGGCGATGACGCACCGCCACAGCACCGGCTCGACCGTGTCGTCGAAAAAGCCTCCACCGTCGATGTGCGTGACGATGTGCCGTCCGACCGCCAGGCCGATCACGGCAGCCTGATCGCGGGCCGGCCACGTGTCGGGGGCGTGCCGCAGCCACAGGTCGGCGATCGCGGCGACCTCCGGGGCGGCCGAGGCGACTGCGGTCTCATGCTCCGCCGCCAGGACGCGTAGGACCGGCATCCACAGCGGCCATACCGGCAGCCGCGACTGGGCGGCGGCGTACACCGCTAGGTCTGGCTCGTCGGCGAGCACAGTGATCCAACCGGAGTCCGGCACGGTCGCGGAGAACCTGAACCTGCGCAGTAGCCGTGCCAGCAGAGCGCTGTCGGCGGCGAGGCGCGACCACAGCTCGCCCAGAAGCCGGTCGGCGTCGTGGGCGTAGAACACCGCGTCGAGGTACAAGTCCGCCACGAGCGGCTGGTCAGCGGCGTCCAGAGCAGACCGGTCGGCCTCCCACCGATCGACGCCCTGCTCGCGGAGCACGCCGGCGGCGTACAGGCGAATCGCTCGGTGCCACGACGGCAGCGCCGCCTTCTCCGCGATCACGCCGATGACGTCGTCACGGGAGCGCAGGTAATGCAACAGCGTCCAGTCGTCGAACAGATCGTGGGCGAAGGAAACCCGGCCGTCGACCTCGGCGAGGATCCCGTCGACGCGCAGCTGGTCGACCAGCCCAACGGCGTCGACCGGGAGGTCGTCCAGGGGAGTCTGGGCCCGCAGACGGTCGGCCTGCTCGACGGCGATCCGCCGCAGCAACGTCTGACGGGCGGCGCCGTTCGGGCCCGCTCCGGCCAACCGCTGCCACCACAAACCAGCGATCGACGGCTCGTCACGGATAGCGGCAACCGTAGCCCCGGGCACCCGCAGCACCAGGTCGAGGACCTTCGGGCGCCGGACGACACCACCGAGCCCACCAGCGACGATCACCGCGGCCAGGTCCGGGTGCCCGCGCAACACCAGATTGACGTCTGCGTCAGACAGGTCCCCCATCACGAGCGGGACGGCCTGCGGGCCGTTGGCCTGCACCAAGCGCTCCGACACTCGAGGGAACTCCGACTGCTGCGAGGTGATCAACAACCGGATCCGACCGCCGATGTCGGCCGAGAGGCGTGCCAGGGCGGCCGTCGCGGCGAACGGCTCGTCGGTGTAGACCCGGTCGAGGCCGTCAACGACGACGCGGACCTCCCCGGGGGCAAGCGTCAGGACTTCCTCCAGGCCCCGGGTCAGCCCGAGTCGCGCGCCGACGCCGGCCTCGAGGTCCGCGGCCGACAGCCAAACCGTCCGGTGCATGCCCGGAGCAGCCAGCCACCTCTTGGCCGCCACGGTCTTACCGCAGCCCGACGGCCCCGACAGCACGTTAACCGCCCCGGCCTTGGCGAGCACGGCGGTCACGTCCTCACGGACCAGGACCACGTCGTCGCCGAGCCGGTCCCGGACCCGGGCCATCATGCTGGTGGTGTGCGCGGTGAGAAGGCCCCAGTCCGGGGCTACATCCGGGCGCAGCTGGAACGCAAACTGCCCGCCCAGCCGGTCAGCCAAAAGCTGCCACGTGACTGCCCCGCCTTTGGGCCGCAGGTCAGCGACCACCTCGAGCAGCGCCGTCCACAGATCCACAGCCCTCCCGGCCTGCTGCGGGACGAGCGCGGCCCGGCACCAACGGATCGCGTCCGCGATCGCCTGGGAGGTAGGAGTGAGGAAATCTAGACGCAGAGGCAGAAGCAAGGCCAGCAGCCGGGCGGGAGAGGAGTCGACGTCGATCCCGTGCTGCTCGGCAAGCTCCGTCGGACACTTCGCCGACTCCCACAGCGAGCGCTTCGCCACGTTGAACGCGCCAGGCACGCCGATCCGCGAGGCGATGCCAGCCTGGTCGGCCGCGGCCTCCCCGATCAGCTCCGCGAGCTCGACCCAGGTGCCCTGCGCCGCCGACCCTGACACCAGACCGACCCGGTCTGCAGCGCGCCGGAACCTGTCGGCAAGGATGTCGCGCCAGGCGGCCTCCACGAACTCCGTGTGCAGCCTGGCGCCGGTCAACATGTCGAACGACTTCACCGACGCCGACCACCGCGGCCCACCGGCCGCGTCACCGGTGACGACCATGTCGTCGAGGAAAAACCCCGACGCACTGCCCTGGAACCGCACCTCCACCGGGACCGCGACCCCGACGCCCAGCGGCATCTCGCCAGCGGCCATCCCAGCGGCGAACCACGCACCAACACGGTCTTCGAAATTGAAGCCGCCACCGCCAGTGATGAACGCCGTCGCCACCAAGCGCCCGTCCGACGCCTCTCTGCTCGACATCGCCTGAGGCTACCGGCCCGCACCCCACCCGGCCGCTCCACTGCCCGAGACGAGCCAGGCCACTTCGGACCGACGTGGTGTTGGGGCATTAGCGGGCGTTGCGGCGGCACCAGCCTCATTGCGATGCACCTGGTAGCGGACCAGGCCGACGTCTCTTCACGCTGCCTGGATGCCCAGAGCGGCGGCGAGGTGCACCAGGGATGAAGGTCGGCCGTGTCGGCGGCCCGCAGTCGCCAGCGAGCACCGTTGGCCGCCCCGGCCGCAAAGTCGGCTGTCGGATATGCCCATTCCTGCGGATGGCACAATTGGCACAGCTTTCCTGGATGGCACTGTGCCATCTGTGCCATCGTCAGTTCATGACTCCGATCCCGCTGTCCCAATGGGCCGACCAGAACGGCGTGCCGCGCCGTACCGCCTACAACTGGGCCAAGAACGGCAAGCTCAACGTGCCGATCCATCGCACCCTCACCGGCCGCCTGGTCGTGCTCGACGACGACGAGACACCCGGTGATGCCCATCCGTTCGTGGCCGCCTACGCCGAGGCGCTGAGCCTGCCCGTCGGCGTGCACTCCGGCGACCTGCACCACTCGCCGGTCCTCGAGGCTTGGGGTGTGGACCTGTACGACACGGTCGCCGACGACTTGCGTCCCGTGGTGCTGCAGCTGGCCCTCGCGGCGGCGTGCGCCCGCCCGAAGCGGGACGCGTGGTGGCGACTGACTGACTGGCTCGGGCGCGTCGAGCTGGCCGACTGGTACACCTCGACCGGCTTCCCTGAAGTAGCTGCGCTCATCAGTGGGCGGCAGCCGATCACCGACCAGGACAGTTACCTCGACTGGTGGCCGTGTGGCGTCGGCTCGCACGAGTTCTGGCAGGACTTCGACGCCGCCGCGGCGCAGGCCGTCGCCGGCGCCGGGCTCGGCCCGTCCGAGCACAATGACGCGGTCTCGTGGCTCACCGAGTCGGCCCTGACGGACAACATCGCGATCGCCGGGCGCCGTGAGAGCCTGCGCAACCGGCTCGACAAGCTGGCCGGTAGCACCACCGACCACGAGCAGATTCCCACCATCCCTGACCGCAGCGACCTGTGGAGCCTGCGCGGTATGTATCCCGAGCCGGCCTGGGCCATCGCCCGTCCCCACGCCCGGCGCACCGCGCAGAGCATCTGCGCCATCGTTGGCTGGGATCCCGAGAGCCCGGCACCGCCCGACGGACACCCGCTGCGCGAGATCGGCTACCGGGCCTGCCTGCACGCCAGCGAGGCCGCTCTCGTCCCTTACGTGCACGACGCCCACCTGCGCGAGATCGACGCCTTCCGTCGCGTCGCCTTCGGCAAGCCATGGCACCTCATCACGACATGAGGAGGCTGCGACGGTGGGTGTCTCGGTCAGCCACAGGGAGAGCAGCACGCCGCAGTGCAATCCATCGGTTTCGCGGTGCCGCTGATCGAGATCCGGGCTTAGCCACGTCAGGGGGTGTGAGTCCAGTCCCGTCCATGGTTGGTGTCTCTGTCGGCTATCCGCCACGCGCTGGCGAGCAGTGCCTTCTCGTAGTGCGATGACCATGTGGGGCGGGCACTAAGGGAGTACCGTCGCGAGTCCGGTGCCCTGCTGGGCACGATCGCCGTCGGCCTGGCTATCAACGTCGTGACGGCGCGCACGGACAGCTGGCGTGGGCCGTGGCGGTTTGTCCTTGACTACGCCTACCTCTGGCTCCCACTCTGCGTCGTCCTGTGGCTCAGCTGGCGCTTCTTCGTCCATCGCCGCACAGCGGTCACGTGGCGCGGCACGGAAAGCCCATACCCCGGCCTCGCCCCGTTCACGGCGGAGCGCGCGGGCGTCTTCTTTGGGCGCGACCGCGAGGCAAGGGACGTACTGAACCGACTGGAGCGCTCGGGGCCGGCGCCGGCGACCCGGATAGTTACGGTCGTCGGCCCGTCGGGAGTGGGTAAATCCTCGCTGATCCGCGCGGGTGTCCTCGCTCGACTACCACGGCGTTGGACCGTAATGGGTCCGCTACGTCCGGCCACCGACCCGTTCATGAGCCTCGCCGCGGCTCTAGAGGATGGCCCAAAGGCTGTACTGGAGACGGCGCGACTGCTGCGGGAAGAAGCAGCCTCTCCGGAAGCCCCACTCGGCGTTGTGCCAAGCTTCCTCGCCGCCGCCCGCGGCCCTGTACTGCTCGTTGTCGACCAGGCCGAAGACCTGTACACGATGACCGGCGAGCATGACCGGGCCCAGTGGTGGAGCCTGCTGACCCGAACGCTGACGGTGCTGCCGGAACTGCGCCTGCTGGTGGCGATCCGGCCCGAGTTCCGCCGCCGGCTCACCGATCAGCAGGCTGGCTTCATCACCCGACCGGTGGCCATCGGTCTGCTGGATCCGGCCCGCATCCGACAGGCCATCGCGGGGCCTGCCCGGGCTGCCGGACTCACGTTCGAGGACGACCTCATCGACCGCATGACCGCCGATGCCACGGTCGGTGACGCGCTTCCCCTGCTCAGCCACCTGCTGCAACGTCTGCACCTACAGTCCGATCGCCAACACATCACGGTGGCCCAGTACGAACAGGCGGGGGAGGTGGGTGGTGCCATCGCAGCTCACGCCGAGCAGATCTACGAATCCCTCACCGAGCGGTACCCCCAGCGCGCCGTCGACTCTGCTCTGCTGCGCGGCATCGCTATGGAAGGTAAAGAAACGGTACGAAGGACGATCGAACGATCTGACCTCGATACCACCGCAGCGAGCATCCTTGAGGAGTTCAGGGCAGCCCGTCTGATCATCGACGTCGAGGACGGCACCTGCCTCGAATTGACCCACGACGCCCTGTTCCGCCAGTGGCGACGACTCGCCTCTCTGATCAGCGCCAACGAGGAGCGCCTGCACCGCATCACCAGGCTTGAGCACCGCGCGGCAGCATGGCAATCGGACCCACACACAGACGACCTCTTGCGCGGCCGAACGCTCGCCGATGCCCTCGCGCTCGCAGCCGAGGCACCCCTCTCCAGCGCAGCCCGACGCCTGCTCGACGCCTCTCAAGAGTTCGATCACCAGGACCGTGTCCGACAGTCCGAGCGGATTGCCGAGTTGGCGCAACAGGTGCGCCGGCAGGACCCCGAACTGGCCGTGGCACTGGCCCACACCGCGCTACACGAGTTGCCACCCACCCCGGCAGCGACGACGACGCGCTGGGCCCTAACCGCCACGTCACGAACACGGCACCTCACCATCGGGCACACCACCGGCATCACCTCCGCAGTCTGGCTGCCCGACAGGGAGGCCCTGCGCACCGCCGACAAGACGGGGCGCGTCTGCACCTGGGACGACGCCGGTCGCCTTGCCGAGGTCACCTTTGCCGCTGACGGGGATGGGTACGGGCACACACTGCTGAGTGCCAGCGGCACCCTCGCCCTCACCCAGCACGATCGAGGTGCCACGCTCTGGCGCGTCGCGGATGGCTACACCCTGGGCAGCCGAAGGGGGAGTTTTGCAGCATCGCTCGACTCATTTTCGTGGCGCGACGATGTCTGTTTCGCGGGCCAGTTCGACTACCGGACCGTTGACATCTGCCGCTTAGACGACGACGTCCCACAGTTGGTCACCAGCATCCCGGCCGCACACGTTCGCGCCACAGCATGGTCTCCGCAGGGTGACCGGCTGGCCATCGCCTCAGACGACCTGCTGCTCGTGGTCAGCGTTGGCGAGCAGGCGTCGGAGGTCTTGCGACGGCAGGTAGCGTGGTCAGACCCGGTGGTGTGTTGGGCACCCGACGGAATCCGACTCGCCGTCTCAGCCGCTCCGGCATTCACAATGCGCCGCACTGAGATCGTCGCATCGACGCGCCGCACGCTGTGGATTTACAACACCGACACGGGCCAGGCCGCCGAAAGCGCACCGCCGGGCATGACCGAAACCATTGCATGGTCACCTGTCGAGGATGTCATCGCCTACGCCTTGCGTCGAACGCGAGACCATAATCGTGTGGCTTTGTTCGACGTCGGAAGCGGCAGGACCGTTGAGCGGCGGGCGCGCCCTCACCAGATCAGCACGATTGCCTGGTCTTCCGATGGTAAACGAATCGGCTTGGGAACCTCATTTCACAATGTCGAGATGTGGGACGTGAACGGCCGAAGCTTCCGCCGCCTGCCCACCGGAAGCCTACGAGATATTTCTTGGTCGCCGGACCTCAGGCGCGTCACTGTAAAGCGGCTCGGAACGACACCAGAGATCATCGAAGTGGACGAGGTGATGCCGCCGCTGCGGCTCGGGGACGACGATTGCCTGTCGATCGCGTTCTCACCACTAGGTGACCTGGTTGCCACCGCGATGCAAGAGCAGGTCACCGTGTGGGACTCGCGATCCGGTGTCTCTCGGATGCAGTGGGGCGCGCAACCGCGACAAGCTCAGAGACATATAGCGACATCGACGCCACTACCATGGGTTTATGGACTCGCCTGGTCCGGCGACGGCTCGCGGCTGGCTGTCCATACGCATTGCTTTTTCGGCAGAACACCACCCGCTCTCTCGGTCTGGGACGTGGCCAAAGCGCAGCGCCTAGCAGTTCTCGACGGAGGTGAAGACAGCACAGGAACGATTTGCTGGTCCCCGGATTCAAGCCTCATAGCTGCAGTCGCCGGCAAACACAACGTGAGCTTGTGGCGAGGAGACGACTACACCCTCGTCCACCAGTGGCGAACCGAAGGGCCCGACGAGGTAGCAGCCCTGGCCTGGTCGGATGACTCCACCAGACTCGCCGCCGCCGTCAGCAACCACGTCGAAATCTGGAACGTAGCGCAGAAGCAAGTCGGCTCACGCTGTCTCGGCCACACGGGCAACGTCGAACACCTCACCTGGGCAATCGACGGGCACCGTCTCGCGACCATCAGCGATGACTACATGCTCTACATCTGGCGCGCTCAAGAGGGACGGCCTCTCGGCGTACTTGACATACCTCGTGGGGTAGTGCGCAGCCTGTCGTGGCAAGACGCCCTCATCATCGCCTACGACGACGGCACGATCATGAGCTGGGACGTATGCAATAACCCTGCGCAGGTTCCGGCTGAAGGCAGTGAGCCCCGTGCGATCAACAGTGAAGAACGCGAACGATATGGCTTGCCACGAAAGCCAGTCGACTGAGAGTTCACCAGCGTCCAAAACGGCTCTCCTGGTGGCCCGCCGATGTCAGACAGAGAGGCCGTGGCGGACTGAGTCCAACTTATCGGCTGTACACTTACACATGGTTATGGCGGCCAGTATTGAGCTAGTCCTGGCCGTACCGTAACCTATGAGCATGTGCACCCCAGAATTGTGCACATATGATGCGTACAAGAGTTCGAATCCCCCCTCGGACACAGATTTGAAGCATCCCTGCTGCACTTGACGTACTGGTGGTCAAGCTCGCTTGACCACGCGGGTCGCATCTTCGCGACAGTCTCGACGGATGCGACGCTCGGCGGTGGTGGTCGCCGTGGTTGAAGTGACCGTGGCTCCGCTCATCCCGCCGTTGATGCCTCCCGAGCAGGGCGAGGGGAATGGTCGGCGGCCAGGCGTGCTGCGGCGTCCTCCATTGCCCTTACCCGACCTCCCCATACCCCGGGCAGGCTCGTCGGTCTACGGCCTGGCTGCTATCGATGTCAGTGGTCGGATCGCTGATCGTATGATCGTCCGCGCTCTCGGATGGGGCGGCGGTACCCGTCTTCATATTTACGAGAGCGCCGGGCTCATCGTCGTCCGTCTGGACCCGCAGGGCGTCTTCACCCTGACGGGTCAAGGTCATCTACATCTGCCGGCAGCCGTTCGAAAATGGTGCGGCCTCAAGCCGGGCGACCGGTTGCTGCTGGCGGCGGACCCCGATGGTGGCGTGCTTGTCCTGCATCCACCCGCGGCCTTGGATGCGGTGGTCGCTCAAATACACGCTGCTGCTCTCTGCGGTGAACAGCATGAGTGACACGGCGAGCCAGGCCGAACTGGATGCCGCTCGGTTGTTGCTCGCGAGGATGGGCATCTCGCCCGCTGACCTCATTGAGGCGGCGACGAAGCGTCCGCAAGCGCCGACGTTCGCAGATTACATACCGATCGTGTCGGCGGCGGTCAGCGATGGACCCGGCGTGCCTACGGATCGTATTGGAAGCGGGTCTTGGAACAGTGGGGGCCGAGGCGACTCAATGAACCGACCCCGTCGGAGATCGAGCAGCTTGCGGAGTACGTGAAGACGCACGTGGTAGCTCGGCGAAACGCACGAGGTGGCCGAAGTGCGGCAGAGCACCTGATCGCCGCGCTGCGGTGCCTCTACCGGCGGGCCGTCGCTGACGGACACATCGCTGCGGCGGATAACCCGGCTCTCAAGGTAGCCAAGCCACGGCGCTTGCCCAGCACGCGGCGAGCAGTGGCCGACACACGGTTGGCAGAGATTAATGCCGTCGCGGCGAGTACAGGTGATGATCCGGCATTGGACAGCCTCCTGCTTCGGCTACACACCGAGACGGCATGTCGCCGGGGTGGCGCGTTGGCACTTCGGCCGGTCGACCTGGACCCGGAACAGTGCCTAATCCTCCTGCGGGAGAAGGGCGACACGGTGCGCTGGCAGCCGGTGTCGCCAACCCTCATGAGGCACTTGCAGTCGCATGCCGAGGAGCGAGGTGCGACGGGGGCAGGTCAATTGCTGCGGTATCGCAACGGGCAGCCCATCACGTACCGCCGCTACGACCACCTGTGGGTGCGGATCGGCGAGCATTTGCAGTGGGTGTATGTCCAGCAGATCAGTACGCACTGGCTGCGACACACGACGCTGACGTGGGTTGAGCGGAATTTTGGCTACGCTGTGGCCCGCGAGTACGCGGGGCATTCCGGTGGTGGCAGTGACGCCGGCACCACCACCACGTACGTTCGCGCGAGCCTCCACGAGGTTGCCGTCGCCTTGGCGGCTCTCACGGGCGAGCCTCATCCTCTAGCCTGAAGTGAGCGGGTGGGTGCGCCCGGTTGCGTCCACGGAAGTGGTGTACGACTTGCCCGTGTTGGGCGTGTTGCGTAGATGAGAGACGGCCATCGCGTCGATCCTTCAAGACGACCAAGTCAGAGAAGGAAGAGAGAACGCGATGGCCGCATCAGAGAGTGTAAACCCTGTTGACCTGCTGCGCGAGCAGATCGAGAGCGCGTCGCCGGACGTGTTGCAGGCGATGATCAAGACGTTCGTGCAGGCGGTGATGTCCGCGGAAGCGGACGCGATCTGTGGCGCCGGCTATGGGCAGCGCAGCGACGAGCGGGTCAACTCCCGCAACGGTTATCGGCCGCGAGAGTGGGACACCAGGGCGGGCACGATCGACCTGGCCATCCCGAAGTTGCGGCACGGCAGCTACTTTCCGGACTGGCTGCTGACGCACCGCCGTCGGGCCGTCGAACAGACCATCGCCCTGCTGCACTGGTTCCGCCGTCTGCGCATCCGCTGGGAGATCCGCGACGACATCCACGAAGCCTTCCTCACCCTCGCCTGCGCCATCATCTGCTGGCGCCGACTCCAACACTCAAAGAGTTAGGAGTTCTTAGCCTGGCGGGTCAAGAAGCCGGAGCCTGCCAGACCGTGATTGTCAGGGTGTCGTACTTGCTGATCAACGACGCGGTGACCGTGATGCTAGCGACGACGTTGTGACCTACGTAGCAGAACGATGTGCCAGCCTTGGGAAAGCTGAGGTATCGGGTGAAACGTGTGCTGTTGACGCAGCGGGAGTAGGTGGGAGAGCCAGGATCAAGGATCGCCAACGTTCCCTGTTCATCGGAGTTGTACTGCTGGCTCATGAACTGGAGGAACGGCTCGGTGCCGGTGCTCACATCGACAGGCCGGGAAGGGCTTGCCCCGAAGGTGAGGCCGTATCCACCGGGTAGATCGACGTTGAACTGACTCAACATGCTGCCGGGTTCGGAAGCGCCGTGGCTAGCCTTCGAGGTGGCGTGTGTGGCGGTTGTCGGACTTTCGGCGATCGGGGTCTGCGTCTGTGGGGTGGGCGCTGGTGTACTGACTTGAGTCGCGAAGAAACCGGCGGCAGCCAGGGCTCCGACGAGAGCGGCGATCAGCGTGGCGATGGCGGTGATCCAGGCCGGGCCGAGTTCGGCGAGGGTCGGCCTCTTCCTGGGGGTGCCGTCGGTTGTCATCATTCCGCCGGTTGCCAGTGCAGGTGGGTGGGCCGCTTACAGGTCGCGATGAACTCCGTCCCGGCTCGCCGGGCGTGGATTGGGCTCACTCGTAGCTCGTTAGGTTCGGGGTAGACCGGGTGTCCGCCGTAGTCGAACCGGAGTTCGGTCGGTCCGGGCTCGCGATACGGCTTGTAGCCGTACCCGCCGCCGTCGCCCATCCAACGCACGAACGCCCGATCCGGATGGCCGAGCCCGACTTCGAGGCAGTCCGGGAAGTCCTCGTCGAACGAGGACAAGTGCTCGCTGCCAGCCGGTAGGACCGTGACGACGAACGAGCGCACGGCATCGGCGGCCTGTGCGGCGATGCCATCAAGCGCGATGTCCACCTCGGCAACGGTGGCGACCGTTCGGCTCTCGCCGGTCCAGATCATCCGATAACTCACGCTGCGATCGCCTTCCCGGTGCCCTCGTACGTGCGGTGGAATCGGGGTCCGTCTGCTTCTACCACCTACACGGTAAGGCTGCTTTTACCACCTACACGGTAAGGCGTGACCCAGCCGGGATGACATGAGGGAGTAGTTCGTCGCAGCCGAACGGCCGATCATCGCACGGCGCCAGCGACGCCTGACCTACCCGCCTGGTTGGGGTTACTCCTCCTCGTCCTGCCGCGTCTCGTTGCGATCTGCCGGCTTGGTCGGCGCGGTCGGGGAATCCGTTTTGGGCGGTCGGCGAATCGGGCTCGCGCTTGGCCGCCACGCGGATCCGGTCTGCCGCGTCGCGGTCCATCGGATTTTTCTTCGGCATGGTGTCGCCGTCGCAGGGCTCCGCCGCATCGGCCACGCAGCCTGGATCACCGCCGTGCTGCCGGTGGAGGACACGCTGCCCGCGGCGGCGCCGGCACGATCGTGATCACCACCCGCACCGCCGGACACTGCTACCACCGAACTCGTCGCCCGACTCGCTGGGGTCGTCTCTGACGAGCCGAGGGAAGCAATCATCCGCTCACCGCCCTCGCAGCAACCGCCGAACGCACCATGCGGCGTAACCTGAGCGGACACTGCCACAGTCCGATCGGCAGCTCGCCCAAGTCGGGCCGGACCAGACGATATGGCTGCTTGCAGCCGTCGACAGCCGCGATGGCTCCGAGCAGCTGACCGCCACCGAGTAGGGGCCGGCTGCGTAAGCCACAGACTTGGCTACCGGGTCGCCGGCAAATTGCTGGCCGCGAGCGCACGGGAGCTAATCAACTCTGCCGTCGCTCGCTGACCACCCGCGTTGCGGCAGTCGTTGCGTATCTCAGGCCGCTGCTCCGGCAATAGTTCATCGCGTGAGAGCAACCGCATGTTTTACGGGCAACGCACACCCAGTCCGGTGCCGCCGATCATTACAACCCGGAGCGCGACGGCCCCCTGGCGTCACCCTTTCAGCGTCCTCACCAGTGGAACCCACGAGGTTGATCATGCAGGCGTCCCCAGTGCACCCACCCGTCCATGGCGTCACCGCCGCGAGGCCCACCCGTCACCCGCGTGCTGCTGCGACGGCGGCGTGGTCATGAACCTGGGCATCATCGGTCAGGCGGTGGCCCTGTTCGCTGTCACTAACATCGACGACATCCTTATCCTGGCCCTGTTCTTCGCCCGAGGTGCCGGGCGCCGGGACACCACCCGCAACATCGTCGCCGGGCAGTACCTCGGGTTCGCCGGCATCCTCGCCGTCGCTGTCGCGGCCGCCTTCGGCGCGACGTTCCTCCCCGACGAAGCCGTGCCCTACCTCGGACTGCTCCCGCTCGCCCTGGGCATCAAGACCGCGGTCCAAACATGGCGACCCCGCACCGACAACGCTGACGACGAGACCAGCACCGGCGAAGACGCGCCAGGCATCGCCGCCGTGGCGGCGGTGACGCTCGCCAACGGCGGCGACAACATCGGCGTCTACGTCCCGGTCTTCGCGACTGCCGGCGTCGGCGGCATGAGCGTCTACGTGATCGTCTTCCTGCTCCTGGTCGCGGTCTGGGTCGCCGCCGGCCGATTCTTCGCCACCCGCCCGATCATCGCCAAGGCACTCAGCCGCTGGGGTCACATCCTGCTGCCCGTCGTCCTGATCGGCATCGGACTGCTCATCCTCATCGAAGGCGGCGCCTTCGGCCTGTGACACCGTGCATCCCGACGGCGCGGCGATACCCATCCGAGTGTCGCCGCGTCACAATGGAAGAACCGCTCAACCCGACACCAGAACGCTCCCGCGCTGAGCCCCGCACCCAACCCGGCCCTGGACCCAGAACCCACGAACACTGAAACCTCGTTTATGAACTGGCCGGGCGCCCGTTATTCGTCGTCTGTGTCGTCGCCGCTGACGTCGAGCCAGAGGTCTCCGGGCAGTGCCAGCAGGCGTTGCAGCAGCGGCCGGTCGAGTTCGGCGGCGTGCTCGGTGGCGTGTGAGGCGATGTAGCAGAACCAGTTCGCCTCGTATCCGGTCTGGACCAGGTCCCATAGGAGGTGGGTGACTGGTTCAAGGGCGGTCAGGAGCCGATTTAGCTGGGTGGCCAGTTCGACGTCGGACTCCATGCCGGGGCTGGAGTTCAGCAGCCATAGGGAGGAGTCTCGGGTCCGGGTTGATCGGCGGCTGACGGGCGTGCCGGACTCGAGTGCTGTGGTCGGTTGTAGGCCCAGTCGCTGGGTCACCGCTGCGGCGGTCAACCCTGCGCTTCCCCACAGGCGAAACGTCGCAGTGGTCTGCACACCGGTCAGTGTGCGTGTCTCGGCCTGGTTGGCGCCTGCGGTTTACCTGCCCGGTCGTCATCGCGGCGGGCCAGTCGCCGGGTCATTATGATGATCATTGACCACTGGACGAACACGGCGTGGTGGGCGGGCAGCCGCCCGTAGTCGCGGCAGGTTCGCCGGCAGCGGGTGATCCACGACAGGGTACGTTCCACCACCCATCTGCGGTGATGGACCTGGAAGCCGACTTGGCCGGCATCCCGAAGTTCGTGGTGCCCTACGCGAGTCGGCCGACGAGCCAGCTGTGACCGATTCCTCGACCCGGATCTGTACGTGTCTGGCGCCGGTGTGCGGGTCAGGAACATCGACCCAGGTCAGCGCTTTGGGGCCGCCGTACATGGCGGTGGCGGCTCAGAGTCCGGTCTGGCGTTCGAGGTGTTCTGGGTAGCGGGCGCCCTGGATCTCGATCTTGTCGGTGGCGTCCTGGATCTCGGTGAGGTCGGCGTCGGACAGCTCGATTTCGGCCGCGCCGAGGTTCTCCTGCAGGCGTTCGATCCGGCGGGTGCCGGGGATCGGCACGATCCAGGGCTTGCGGGCGAGCAGCCAGGCGAGCGCGATCTGCGCCGGGGTGCTGCCTTTGCGCACGGCGACGCGGCCGAGCAGGTCGACCAGGTCCTGGTTCGCCTGCCGGGCGTCCTGTTCGAAACGCGGGATCGACGCGCGGATGTCGCCCGCGGTGAACGTGGTGCTGGTGTCGATCTTCCCGGTGAGGAAGCCTTTGCCGAGCGGGCTGAACGGCACGAACCCGATACCCAGTTCCTCCAACGTGGGCAGGACCTCGGCCTCCTGGGTGCGGGTCCACAGCGAGTATTCGCTCTGCACGGCGGTGACCGGCTGCACGGTGTGTGCGCGGCGGATGGTGCCGGCGGCGGCTTCGGACATGCCGAAGTGCCGCACCTTTCCGGCCTCGATGAGTTCCTTGACCGTGCCGGCGACGTCCTCGATGGGCACATTCGGGTCGACGCGGTGCTGGTAGTACAGCTCGATGGTGTCCAGGCCGAGCCGCCGCAACGACCCTTCGACGGCGCGTTTGATCACCTCGGGCCGGCTCGACGTGCCGACCGGCTTGCCGTCCTCGGTGAACTCGAACCCGAACTTCGTTGCGATCACGACCCGGTCCCGGATCGGGGCGAGGGCCTTGCCGACGAGTTCCTCGTTGACGAACGGCCCGTAGACCTCGGCGGTGTCGAAGAACGTGACCCCGCCGAGGTCTACGGCATCGCGCAGCACCTTGATCATGGCTTGCTCGTCACCGGGGTTCGGGCCGTAGCTCTGGCTCATCCCCATGCAACCGAGCCCGATCGCGGAGACCTCAAGGCCCTGGCCGAGCATTCGCATCTTCATGCCAACTGTTCCTCTCTGATGGCGCGGCGGCGCCCTGGGCGGGGCTGAGCAGACGACGCCCATATCGGGCTCGTCGTCGCCGCGGCTGATCGACTACGTGTCTGATTCCTCGCCCACCTGCGACGTCGTGGCGTCGTGGGTGGCCGACCAGTTGGCCAGCATTCGCAGCCCGTCGGCCGACAGCGTCGCCCTGCTGTGCACCGAAGCCGGCCGTGACCCGTACGACAAGAGCCTGTCCGACCTCGTGGGCGAGTTGTCGACCCGCAATGAGGCGTGTGAGCGCCTCCGCCTTCGCGGTCTCGCTGGTCGGCCGCCGAGGAGAACTTGCACCAGCCACCCGCGTGACGGTCTGAGTGTTGCGGACGATTACTTCGCTACGCCGGGTCGACGCGCATCGTGGTGGCGGTGGCCGGCGGGCGGGTCATCGTCTGGGTGTACGACGATCGGCCGTACTTGCTGCGGTAGACGTCATCGATCCGGGCGTTCAGATCCGGATCGTCGGCGGCGGTGAAACGGACCTCGTGCCGTTGACCGGCGGCAACGACCGAGCCGGTGCCGTACCGGTGGGCGCGCCGGAACCAGATGCCGGCGTGCCCTTTCCAGGACCGCACGTACAGATCTCCGTCGACGGCCACGATCCAGATCGGGGTACGCACTTCGGGCCGATCCGGCGCCGGTACGACGATGTCGATCTCCCCGGCTTCGGCCAGGTGCCGGGCGGAGGCGGTGTCCCATGCCATGACGTACCCCTTTCATGAGGGTGGGTGGGTCAGACCTATTCGGTCGGGGCGTCGGCGGGGGTGGTCGTCGCGGCCCAGCTGGCGAGCAGGCGCAGGGCATCGCCGGCGGGGGTGCCGACTGTCGCGCTGTAGGCGGTCAGGGTCAGGCCGGGGTCGGCGGGCAGCGGCATGGCCTCGAAGGCGAGGTCGAGCCGACCGACCACCGGGTGCTGGAAGCGTTTCACGCCGGTGTGGTGCAGGCGCACGTTGTGCGCGGCCCACCGGGTCCGGAAGTCGTCGCTGCGGGTCGCGAGCTCGCCGACCAGGTCGCTGAGCGCCTTGTCGTACGGGTCGCGCCCGGCTTCGGTGCGCAGCAGCGCGACGGTGGTGTCGGCGGCCTCGTCCCAATCGGGGTAGAACTCGTCGGCGGCCGGGTCGAGGAAGCAGAACCGGGCCAGGTTGACCGGCCGCGCGGCCGCCTCGAACGCGGGGGAATAGAGCGCCTCACTGAGCCGGTTGGCGGCCAGGATGTCGAGACGCCCGTTGCGCACGAATGCGGGGGCCTCGGTCATCGCGTCCAGCAGGCTCTGCACGCCCGGCCGGATCTGCTGCTTCGCAGGCCGTCGCCGCACGCGGGGGCTGGTGTTGGCGGCGCGGGCGAGGTCGTAGAGGTGGGAGCGTTCTGCGTCGTCGAGCTGCAGGGCTCGGGCGACGGCGTCCAGGACGCTGTCGGAGACGCCGGAGAGGTTGCCGCGCTCGAGGCGGGTGTAGTAGTCCGGGCTGACCCCGGCGAGCATGGCGACCTCGGCGCGGCGCAGCCCGGCGACGCGGCGGGTGCCGCCGAAGGCGGGTAGTCCGGCCTGTTCGGGGGTAATCCGGGCGCGCCGGGAGGCCAGGAACTCGCGAACATCGTCCTGCGTATCCATGACAACCACGCTACGGCCACGGCCTCGGGGCATGGGGGTTCTGTCATTACCTGCTACGGCAAACCCTCCCACCGGCGCCCGGCGCGCGCTTACCTGGGTTCATGGAACTTCTCCCCGTTCGTCCGACCGTGAAGACGCCCGCGCAGACGTTCACCGGCGACGTCTACATGACCCCGATCTACAACGGCTCCGGGCCGTCGAAGATGACCGCTGCGCTCGTGCGGTTCACGCCCGGGGCCCGTACCAACTGGCACTCGCACGCCGTCGGGCAGACCCTGCACGTCACCGAGGGCGTCGGCCTGGTCGGCACCCGCGACGGCTCCGTCGTACGCATCCACGCCGGCGACACGGTGCTCTGCCCACCCGACGAACAGCACTGGCACGGCGCCGCCGCCGACACGTTCATGAGCCACCTAGCCCTGCTCGAGGCAAAGGCCGACGGCAGCGACCCGACCACCTGGCTTGAGCCGGTCGCCCAGGACCTGTACGAGAAGGCGAATCAGCAGTGAGCGACCTCACTTCACGACAGCAGGCGACAGCGACCATCGGAGCCTTCACCGCCGCGGGCCAGCTCCCGCAACTGCGCGACGCCCTTGCCGACAGCCTGGACGCCGGTCTGACGATCAACGAGATCAACGAGATCCTGATCCAGATGTACGCCTACGCGGGCTTCCCGCGCAGCCTCAACGGCCTCGGCACGTTCATGGACCTGCTCGAACAGCGCCGCACCAAGGGGATCACCGACGAGGCCGGCCCCGAGCCGACCCCGCTAATGAACGACAAGAGCAGTGTCGAGCTCGGCACGGTGAACCAGACCAAGCTGTCCGGCAAGCCGGTGACGGGCCCGTTGTTCGACTTCGCGCCGGCCATCGATGAGTTCCTCAAGGGACACCTGTTCGGTGACATCTTCGGCCGCGACAACCTCGACTGGCAGAGCCGCGAGATCGCCACCGTCGCCGCCCTGGCCACCCTCGACGGCCTCGAGTCGCAGCTGCAGTCGCATCTCGGCATCGCCCTGAACACCGGGCTGACCGAGACGAACCTGCGCGGCCTGATCACGATCCTGCGCGAACGGGTCGGCGAGCCCCAAGCCGACCGCGCCGCCGCGGTCCTCGACAAATTACTGAACTGAGACTGGAGACAACCAAAATGCGTGCAACCCTCATGTACGGCCCGGGCGACGTCCGCGTCGAAACCATCACTGACCCGACCATCGAGCGACCCACCGACGCGGTCGTCCGGGTCGTGCGTGCCTGTGTCTGCGGCAGCGACCTGCACCCGTACCACTCCATGCCCGCCTCCGACCAGGGGCAGCAGATGGGTCACGAGTTCCTCGGCGTGGTCGAGCAGACCGGCTCCGACATCGCCACGGTCAAGGTCGGCGAACTGGTCGTGGCATCTTTCTCCTACCAGGACAACACCTGTGAGTTCTGCCGCGCCGGTTTCCAGACGGCCTGCTCCCACCCTGAGTTCGGGTTCTTCAGCGCCGCGCAGGCCGAGCTGGTCCGCGTCCCGCTGGCCGACGGCACGCTGGTTAAGCTGCCCGTCGGGACCGACTCCGAGTTGCTGCCGTCGCTGTTGACCCTGGCCGATGTGTACGGCACCGGCTACCACGCCGCCAAGCGCGCGAACGTGAGCCCGGGGGACACCGTCGCGGTCATCGGCGACGGCGCGGTCGGCCTGCTCGCCGTGCTGTCGGCCAAGCAGCTCGGCGCCGAGCAGATCATCCTGATGGGCCGCCACAAGGTCCGCACCGATTTGGGCATCGAGTACGGCGCCACCGACGTCGTCCCCGAGCGCGGCGAGGAAGGCATCGCCAAGGTCCGCGACCTCACCAAGGGCGGCGCGCTCAAGGTTTTGGAAGCCGTCGGGCACCGGCCCGCCTACGACCAGGCCGTCGGCATCGTCCGAGCGGGCGGTGTGATCAGCCGGGTCGGTGTGCCGCAGTACGAGGAGGCGCCGGTCGGCTTCGCCAGCCTGTTCGGCCGCAACATCACCCTCAACGGCGGCCCGGCACCAGTGCGCGCGTACATCGACGAGCTGCTGCCCGGCATCCTCGACGGCAGCGTCGACCCCGGCAAGGTCTTCGACCGCACCGTCAGCCTCGACGAGGTGCCCGCGGCCTACCGCGCGATGGACGACCGTGAGGTCCTCAAAGCCCTCATCGCCTTCTAGGTCACACCAGGGCTGCACCACACGCTGCGGGCGATTGTCGCCGGTCACCCGCAGGTCTCAGGGAGCCAGGAGCAAGCACAGACATGACACAGACATCCGAACGCCCGGCCGCGGGTCGCACGCTGGCAGTCGCGGCGGCGGGCACGACGATGGTGCTGATCGCCTTCACCACCCCGCTGGCGACGCTGCCCGCCACGGCCGCAGGTGTGCACGCCGGCCCCGGGGGCCAGGCGTGGATCCTGAGCGGGATGAGTGTCGGCTGCGCGGCCGGGCTGCTCTGCAGCGGTGCGCTCGGCGACGACTACGGCCGCCGCCGTATGTTCCTGGCCGGCGCGATCGTGCTCGCGGTCGGCTCGTTGCTCGGTGCGGCCGCCCCTGATGCACTGGTCCTCGTGCTGGCCCGCATCCTGCAGGGCCTGGGCGGTGCCGCGATCGTGGCCTGCAGCCTCGGCCTGATCGGCAACGCCTACCCCGACGGTCCCGAGCGGGCCCGGGCGACTGGTGTCTGGGGCGCCGCCCTCGGCGCGGGGGTCGCGATCGGCCCCTTCTTGGCGCTCGGCCTGCAAACCGTCGCGGGGTGGCGCCTGCCGTACCTGGCCGTGGCCCTGCTGACCGCCGTACTCGCCGTAGCCGGGCACCGGACGCTCGCCGAATCCCGGGCCGCCCGGCCAAGCCCGGTCGACGCCGCCGGGACAGTGCTGCTGGCTCTGGGACTGTCCGCGCTACTCGCCGGACTGGTCGAAGGCCGCACCGGCTGGACCCAGCCCGCGACGCTCGGCCTGCTGCTGCTCGGTGTGGTCCTGGTAGCCGGGTTCGTGACGGTGGAACACCGCAGCCGGCACCCGATGCTGGACCTGACGTTGCTGCGCCGCCCCGACTTCGCCGGTGCGCTGATCGCCGCGCTCGCCACCGGCGCCGGAGTGCTGTCCCTGACCTCCTACACCCCGATCATCGTCCAACAGGGCCTAGCCGGCTCCGCCCTAGCCGGGGTGTCAGCGATGCTGGCCTGGTCCGGGCTCAGCGCGCTCACCCCGCTGACCGCCCGCTGGCTCTCCACCCGGGTCACACCGCGCATCCAGCTGATCGCCGGGCTGCTCGGCTGCGCCGCCGGGCAACTAGCCCTGCTCGGGCTGCACCGCGGCGACCACGTCTCCCGGATGCTGCCCGGCCTGCTGGTCGCCGGAGCGGCCAACGGGGTGCTCAACGCCGCGCTCGGTCGCCAGGCGGTCTCCAGCGTGCCGGCCGAACGGGCCGCAATGGGCAGCGGCGCCAACAACACCGCCCGCTACGTCGGCTCCGCGATCGGCCTGGCCCTGGTCTCGATCACCGTCGCCGGCGGTAGGCACGAGCCGGCGGCGGTGCTGCGCGGCTGGAACACCGCCGTCCTGATCACCGCCGCGTTCTCCCTGGCCGGCGCGCTGATCGTCCTGCTCGCCCGTGACCGTGCCCCCGTACCGGTCCTCGGCTGACTCCGAAGGAACCGCTCTATGCGAATCACCCTGACCGTCGGCGCTACCGTGCTGACCGGCACGCTCGCCGACAACCCGACCAGCCGCGATTTCGCAGCGCTGTTACCCCTGACCTTGAGCCTGAGCGATCACAACAGAACCGAGAAGATCAGCTACCTGCCGCGCAAGCTCACCACCGAGGGCGCCCCGTCCGCGACCGCCGCCACTGCCGGCGACCTCGCTTACTACGCGCCCTGGGGCAACCTGGCGATCTTCTACCGCGACTTCCGCCGCTCCCCGGGACTGATCACGATCGGTTCGCTCGACGGGGGCCACGAGCTGCTCCCTGGCCAATCCGGCGACTTCCCCGTGACGATCGCCCACGCCGACTGACATTTGCCCACCGGTTACCGCGTGGGACACCGCCGTCGCGGCGACTCCATGTGCAGCAGGCCGCTGCGTGGGTGAAGCGTCACCTGAGGAGGTGGGGGGTGCTCGCTCTGGTCCTGGTCGTCACGCTGGGGGCGGTACAGCTCGCCTCCAGGTTGCTCGCGCGCTCGCTGCGGATCGCCCCACCGGTGCTGCTGCTGGTGTGCGCTGTCGTACTCGGTTTCGTGCCGGTGTTGCGCAGCGTGCAGCTGCCGCCCGAGATGGTGCTGCTGCTGTTCCTGCCGGTGCTTCTCTACTGGGGAAGCCTGACCACCTCACCGCGCGAGATCCGTGACAACCTGCGGACCATCCTGCTCAACAGCACCGTTCTGGTGCTTGTCACCGCCGCCGTGACGGCGCATGCCCTCGGGTTGGGGTGGGGGCCGGCGTGGGTGCTCGGCGCCGCGGTCGCCCGACCGACGCGACCGCGGTGGGGGTGCTGGCCCGGTCGCTGCCGCGGCGCACCGTCACCGTGCTGCGCGCGGAGAGCCTGGTCAATGACGGCACCGCACTGGTGATTTACGGCTTGGCCGTCGGTATCACCGTCGGCGAGGAACATCTGAGCGTGCCGCACGTCGGCGGGTTGCTGCTGCTGGCTTACGGCGGCGGAGCGCTGGGCGGGATCGTGGTCGCCTGGCTTGGCGTACAGGTACGCAGGCGTCTCGACGACCCGCTGCAGGAAAGCGTCACCGTCCTGCTCCTGCCGTTCACCGCCTACCTGCTCGCCGAGGCCGTGCACGCCTCCGGTGTCCTCGCGGTCGTGATCTGCGGGCTGATCATGAGCCAGGCCGGGCCACGTATCGGGCGTGCAGCCGCCCGGGTACAGATCCAGCCGTTCTTCACGCTGGCGGCCTTGTACCGTGCCAAAACTGTGCTTCGCATTCGTGACCTGGGGATTTGCGAGTGGATCAAGCGGCTCGGCGGTATTCGTTGATCGCGCCACCGAGAACCCGTCGCCGGCGGATCGGCCTTTCGATCGCGATGACCGCGCCGGGGTCGTAGTCGGGTGGATGCTGGTTCAGGCTCTGGTGTGGCCGGTGCCGGTCGAAGTGGTCCTCGTAGGCGCGGAGCACGGTGCAAGCGTGCTGTTCGTTGTAGATCAGTACCCGGTCGGTGCACTCGGCCCGGACGCTGCGCACGAAGCGTTCCGCGAAGGCGTTCGCCCGAGGCGTACGTGGAGGAGTCTTCACCACCTTGATGCCTTCGGCGGCGAATACGGCGTCGAACGACGCGGTGAACTTGGCGTCGCGGTCGCGGATCAGGATCCGGAACCGTGTCATCCGATCGCCGAGGTCCAGCACCAGGTTGCGGGCCTGCTGGGTAGTCCAGCCAGCAGTCGGATGTTCGGTGACGCCGAGGATGTGTACCCGCCGGGTCGTGATCTCCAAGCCCGCGGCGCCGTCGCACCGACTGATGCACTCCTTCGCTATCGCAATGGCCAACCGGCCACCTATCGGCGCTACGACCTGATGTGGAGACGCATCGGCCGACAGCTGCCGTGGGTCGCCACCCAGGGCATCACCACCCACTGGCTGCGCCACACCACTCTCACTTGGGTGGAGCGGCATTTCGGCTATGGTGTGGCCCGCGCCTACGCCGGACATTGGGCCTGCCCCGTTTTGACGGACATCCGAGATCAGGGGACCTGGGGTCTCCGGGAGGATGTCCAGCATCATGGAGAACGTGGGGAAGAAGCGGTCGCGGCCTCGGCGGTCGTTCACGGCGCAGTTCAAGGCCGAGATCGTCGAGTTGTGTCAGCGTGGTGACCGCACGGTTGGGCAGGTCAGCCAAGATTTCGACCTGACCGAGACCGCGGTGCGTGACTGGGTCAAGCAGGCCGAACTCGACAGCGGCGCCCGTACTGACGGGCTGACCTCGGATGAGCGAGACGAACTCGCGCAGCTTCGGCGTGAGAACCGCCGGCTGCGTGAAGACGTCGATATTTTGAAGCGGGCGACGGCTTTCTTCGCGAAGGAGACCCGGTGAACGTGTACCCGTTCATTGAGGCGGAGCAAGCCGGCAAGCACAACGTCAAGCGCGCGTGCGAGCTACTCAAGGTCTCCCGGTCCGCCTACTAGCAGCAGCAAAGCGGCGTCCAGTCCCAGCGGCAGCGCGTCGACGCACAGCTCACCTCGAAGATCACGCAGGTGCACGCGATGTCGAAGGGCACCTACGGAGCACCGCGGGTCCACGCCGACCTCGCCGACGCCGGGCTGCGACACGGCCGCAAACGCGTCGCCCGGCTGATGCGATGCGCCGGGCTGGCCGGCAAGAGTCCACGCCGATGGCGAACGACCACCGTGCCCGACCCGAACGCCAGCAGACGACCTGACCTGGTCAACCGTGACTTCGACACCGACCCGGCCGCGATCGACACCCGCTGGTGCGGCGACATCACCTACATCAACACCTGGCAAGGCTGGCTTTATCTGGCTACCGTCATCGACCTGGCCTCGCGCCGGGTCGTGGGCTGGGCGGTCGCAGAGCACCTGCGCACCGACCTGATCGACGCCGCCCTCACCGATGCCCTCGTGCGGCGCCGCCCGCCGTCCGGACTGGTGTTCCACTCCGACCGCGGCTGTCAATACACGAGCGACCAACACGCCCGCCTCGCCGCTGCCCACGGCATCCGCCTATCCGTCGGCCGGCGCGGGCAGTGCTGGGACAACGCGGTCGCCGAGTCGTTCTTCGCCACCATCAAAACCGAACTGCTACACCGCCAGCCCTGGCCCACCCACAGCGCTGCCCGGCAGGCAATATTCGAGTACATCGAAGGCTGGTACAACACCCGCCGCCGACACTCCACCCTCGGCTACCTCAGCCCCGCCGCGTTCGAGGCCACCGATCTGCACCGGGTACCGACAAGCCACGCAGCCTGAATAAGATCAACACATCGACCCTGTCCGTCAAAACGGGTCAAGCCCACATACCGACCGCCGCGGACCCGCCACCACCACCTACATCAAGGCTCCGCGCCGTAGCCGCAGGGGGTCGGGACTCACCGCATCGGGTGGCGCTCGGCGAACTCCCACACGATCGCGCTGGCGTCCGGGCCCGCGTGATCGGTGTAGCGGCCATCGCCGTCCGGTCCCGGCCACGCGTGCCCCATGTCCTGGACGCGGTACGCCTCGACGATCGACGAGCCGTCCGGCGCCGTGATCGTCGAATGCGTGTACGCGTGCCGACCCTCGGCGGCTGGCACGGACACGGTCTCCTCGGTCGGGTCGAGGCTGCCGTTGGGCAGCCCGTCGTCGACGAGATCGCCCACCGCGGTCCAGTGGGCGACGAGGCGGGTGGCGACCAGGGGTGGCACGACCTCGTCCCGCTCGCCCTGAATGATCAGCAACGGCACAGGGCGAGCCCGCTCACCCATCTGGGCCCAGGCCTGACGTGCCGTGTCCAGCGGCGACGTCGATTCCGGGTCGTCCGGGTCGACCTGGTTGAGGCCGTACTCTCCGCCGGCCACCGAGGTCACCGTGGCAAAGACGTCGGGGTGGGTCGCGGCGAGGATGACGGCGGTCCCCGCACCCCAGGAGGCTCCGGCGACGTGCACCCGCGCGGGATCCGCGTCGTACTCCTCGACCACCTGGCGGGCGACACCGGCGAGCAGTGCCGGCTCGCCGGTGTGCCGCTGTTGGTCGCGGGGATCGGAGGAATTCCAGCAGGCGATCACGTTGCGGGAGATCAGTTGCGTGGGATAGACGACGATGAAGCCCTCCCGGTCGGCCAGGCTGTTGAACTGCGTCGTGGACTTCATGGAGTTCCACCCGTAGCCGGTCATTGCGCAGCCGTGGATCGCCATGACGACCGGCAACCTGCCCGTCCCGTCCAGGTGGGGCGGGACGTGGACCTGGTAACGCTGCGACCCGGCGTCACCGTTGTAGACGTGGTTGCGGTCGCCCTCGCCCATCTGCCAGGGCAGGCCGAGCTGGAGGCCGGCGACGCCGAGGCTGGCGGCGGCCACGACGGTGACGAAGATGCCGGAGACGATCCGGAGCCATCGCCGTCGTGGACGACGCGGCGAGTGCGGCGGCGCGGTCACACGGGCCTCCTTTGCGGTATGGGATGGGCGTCAGACGGATGTCTGATCCAGTTCTTGTGCAACAGGGCCTAGCTTCGAGGAAGCACGGTGATGGCCGCGATGGCGCTGTTGACGACGGTGGCTGTCACGGTGCGGGTCACGGCTTCCGCTGCGGCGTCGGCACCCCAGTCGCCCTGCTCGAGTTGCTTGGCTCGGCTGATTACCGGTGACGTCCATGGGATCTCTCTGTGGAACTGTGGGAGCGTTCCGCTCGCCGAGAGCAGCGCCGCTAGGGCGGCGACACGGGCGTGCGGCTCGGCACCGTCTACGAGGACCTGCCGAACGTCGGCGAGCAGGCGGGCCCGTCGTTCGGTTCTGCCGTCGCGCAGGGCCGTCGTCCGGAACAGGCCGAGCACCTTGCGGGGCTCCTGGTCGATGTCGCCTCGCGCGATGAGCCGTTCCAGCACCGGCTTGCGCAGAGCGGGACCGATCGCGGCCAGGGCCGTCTGCACGCCCCTCGGTTTCTCGGCGAGGTAGTCCCACGCCGGGCGCAGAAGTTCGTCCGACGGTGGGTGGTCCGCCACGCTGCTGACCCGCCCTCGGGCCGCTGTGGTCAGGTGATCGCCGAGGGCGAGGTCCGCGAGGACGGCTCCGCCGAGGACGTAGAAGAGGGTGTTCTCTCCAGCGATGGTCCCGGACGTGGGTTGGAACAGGAGCAGTAGGAGATCTTCTACCAGGGTTGGGGTGTGCGACTGGGGTTCGGTGGTCATCGGCGGGGCTCCCAGCGGAAGAGTCGGGTGGCCAGAGCGACGGCGATGACGACCCAGCCGAGCGTGGGCGCGAGCAGCAGCAGGGAGTCGGTCACGGCGACGCCGCCGTTCCAGGCGTTCATCGTCAGTTCGGTGGCAGCGCCGCCGGGCAGCAGCCGCTTGAGCCAGGCGAGGTTCTCGGTGCCGGAGATGCCCACCCAGCTGGCCATGGCGATCACCCCGAGGGTAACGGGCAGGGTGGTGACCTGAGCGTGTTCGGGGGAGTTCGTCAGCCCGGCGGTGGCCAGCGCCAGGCCGATCATCATGGCCACTGTCGCGAGGACCGCCACCACCAGCAGGGCGAGGTTCGCCGGTGCGCCGGCGACCATGGCCAGGGCGGTCAGAATCGCTGTCACCTGCACCCCGGCGAGGACGACCACTGGCAGCAGGAGCCCGCCGAGGATGCCAGCGTCGCTCTCAGCGGTGGAGCGCAGCCGCTTGAGGAAGAGATTCTGCCGCCGGGAGGCCAGGGTGGTGACGGCCGTGGCGTAGAGCCCGAACGCGGCGATCGTGAATATCACGATCGCGGCGATGTAGCCGAGGCTGCCGAGGGCGGCGTAGGTCTCGTGCTGGCGGACGAAGAACGCGCTGACGACCACCGGGACGATGAGGCTGGTGATTAGCACCAGTCGGTTGCGGAAGATCTGGATCAGTTCGCTGTACGCGATGGACAACACGGTGAGGCTCCTCTCGGAAGATCGAATCAACTGTTGATGGAGCGGAAGACGTCGTCGAGCCGGGTCGGTCCTGCCGCCAGGTCGCGCAGCTCCACCGCGTGGTCCTGCGCCCAGCTGAGCAGGAGGTGCAGGTCTTTTTGCAGCTCGAAGGTCCTGACCATGACCTTTCCGTCCCCGTCGACGGCGGCCCGCACCGGCAGCGTCGGCGCCGGTGCCGGGAGGGAGAAGCGGATGACCGCGGGCAGGGTGCGGGTCAGCTCGGAGACGGTGCCCTCCCGGTGCAGGGTGCCCTCGTGCATGAGCCCGATCCGGTCGGCGCGCTGCTGTGCCTCCTCCAGGTAGTGCGTGGTGAGCACGATGGTGGAACCGTTCTCCCGCAGTCGGTCCACGGTCGCCCAGACGGCGTCGCGGGACTGGATGTCGAGGCCGGTGGTCGGCTCGTCCAGGAACATCAGTTCCGGGGTGCCGTAGACCGCGGTGGCGAAGTCCAGCCGCCGCTTCTCCCCGCCGGACAACTGCGACACCTTGCGGCCGGCCCGGCCGGTGAGGTCGACCAGGTCGAGCACCCGGTCGACGTCGTCGGTGCGCCGCGTGAGCCGACCGACCAGACCGACGGACTCACGGACGGTGAGATCCGGGGAGAAACCGCTCTCCTGGAGCATGACGCCCATCCGGGGACGTACCGCTCGCCGGTCGGCGGGGCTGTGCCCAAAGACGCGTACGGTGCCCGAGGTCGGCCTCCGGTGCCCCTCGACAACTTCCAAGGTCGAGGTCTTCCCGGCTCCGTTGGTGCCCAGCAGTGCGTAGAGCTCTCCGGGCCGTACCTCGAAGGAGAGGTCCTTCACGGCGTGGAAGTCGCCGTAGGTGAGGTTCAGCCGTTCGACTTCGATAACTGGTGTGGTGGACATGCACCCATGACAGCGCGGACGCGGCCGTCCCGTCAGTGCCACCACGTCATCACCGCATGTGACGTGGTGTCACTGCTGGGCGCCGGCCCCCTGCCGGATACTGGGCTGGTGACTGCGAGATCGCCGCGCTTCACCGAGTCGACGCAGGGAAGGCTGCGCCGGCTCAACCTCGCCACGTCACTGCCGCCGGTGGTGTTCGCCGCGGTGGTCCTGCTCTGGACCGACGCGCGTACGTGGTGGCACTTGGTCGTCCTGGCGCCGGGGGCCGTGGCGGCCCTGGTGGCCTTCGAACGGTGGACTGCCAACGACCTCGCCCGGGTCGCGCTGCCCTGCCTGGTCGTAGCGGCAGCGGTCTGGCCGCTCGGGGTCCTGGTGAGCGGCAGCCCCAACGCCTACTGGGGTTTCTGCGCCGTCGGCTCGCTCGCCCTGCGCGAGGTGCGACGACACCGGAAGCTGGCGATGGCCGGGCTGTTCACCTACGTCGCCGCCGTCGGCGCGGCGCGGCTGCTGGTGCAGCGGGACGACATTGGTCACGTCCTGGTCACCTATGTCCTCATCCCGACCGTCCTCACCGTCGTCGTGACGGTCTTCACGGTGGTGGGCGAGCGGTTCTACGACCTCATCCGGGAGCTCGAACAGACCCGGGAACGCGAGGCGGAGCTGGCCGTGGTTCGGGAGCGCGTGCGGTTCGCCAGCGACCTGCACGACATTCAGGGCCACACCCTGCACGTCGTCAAACTGAAGATCGCGCTGGCCCAGAAACTGCTGCTGACCGACAGCGACCGGGCAGAAAAGGAACTAAGGGAGACATACGCGCTGGTCAGCGACACCATCGCGCAGACCAAGGAACTCGCCTACGCCCAGCGGCGGCTCAACCTCACCGCGGAGATCGAGAACGCGAAGAACCTGTTCGAGGCAGCCAGCATCCGGGTCCGGGTGACTCGGGAGGCCGAGGTCGACGCCCGCGCCGGCGAACTGCTCGGGCAGGTGCTGCGGGAGACGACCACCAACATCCTGCGGCACGCGCAGGCCACCCAGGTGCAGATCACACTGACGGCGTCGGGCATCACCATCGTCAACGACGGCGCGACCGCCACCACGCCCCCCGAGCTCAGAGGACTGGCGGCACTGAGGCAACGGGTGGCGGGCGACGGAGGTGAGCTGACCGTGGAACAGAAGGACGACCAGTTCCTGACCGCGGCGGTCTTCCCACCCGCCCGGGCCGAAGCGGCCCGGACCGTTACGGGGAAGGACGGCCGATGACCACCATCGTGCTCGCCGACGACGAGGCGCTGCTGCGCACAGCCCTGGCCGCGCTGCTGCCGATGGAGGGCGACATCACCGTTCTCGCCGAGGCCCAGGACGGCCGAACAGCGATCACCGCCACCCTGCGGCACCGGCCCGACGTGCTGGTCATCGACCTGGAGATGCCGGGCGTGGACGGCTTGGGCGCGGTCGCCGAGATCCGCCGCGAGCGACCGGAGCAGGTGATCCTCATGCTGACCCGGCACGCCCGCCCCGGCGTGCTGCGCAAGGCGTTGAAGCTCGGCGTCCAGGGCTTCGTCAGCAAGTCCGCCGAGCCGGCCCACATCACCTCGGTCATCGCCACCCTGCACTCGGGGAAACGCTGGATCGACCCGGACGTGTCCGCGCTCGCCGTCACCGAGGACAACCCCCTCACCGACCGGGAAGCCGACGTCCTGCGGGTCACCGGCGAGGGCTACTCGGTCGCCGACATCGCCGCTCGGCTCCACCTCGCCCCGGGCACCGTCCGCAACTACCTCTCCAACGTAATGCGCAAGACCCAGACCCGGACCCGCCACGAAGCGGCCCGCTACGCCCGCGAACACGACTGGCTGTAACCGGCGGGCCGGCCAGCCCTCACCGGGCGCGACCGTCCCACACCAATCGATGAACCGAGAGCATGACCTCCACCTGGATCATCACCCCGATCACCACGAACCTCCTGCGCGGCGCACTCGACGTGGAGCGCACCGCGCGCGGGGTGCTGCCGCACCGGCTGCCCGCCTGGGCCCGCGCCCAGTACACCGACGGGCAACTCGCCATGGCGGAGGCTCAGCCCGCCGGCGTGCGGCTGGCCTTCCGCACCCGCGCCACGGCAGTCGAACTTGACACGCTGCCCACCCGACACACCTACATCGGCCTACCGTCCCGCCCCGACGGCGTCTACGACCTGCTCGTCGACGGTCACCTGATCGCCTGATCTCGATCAGGGCCATCCGCGCCGCGCCGGCGATGCCACATCAGCATGAACATCGTCAGTTCCGTCTTCGACCGCATGCCAAATCCTTGCCAGGGTCGAGTCCTGTCCGACCGGACGCGGGACCGTGCGGTAACGGTCACCGCGTCCACCGCCACCGACCGGGACCATGAGTTCCGGCGTCTGGAGGAGGACTTCGACGCGCGGCTGGGGGTCTACGCGATCGACACCGGCACCGGCCGGACGGTGGGATACCGGGCCGACGAGCGGTTCGCGTACACGTCGACGTTCAAGGCGTTGGCCGCCGCCGAGGTCCTCGACGAGACCACCGACGCCGAGTTGGACCGGGTGGTCCGGTACTCGGCGGACGACCTGGTGACCTATTCGCCGATCACGGAGCAGCACGTCGCCGAGGGCATGACGCTGCGCGCGATCGCCGACGCGGCCGTGCGGTACAGCGACAACACCGCCGGCAATCTGATGTTGCGCCAGCTCGGCGGACCGCAGAAGTTCGAGAAGGAACTGCGCGAGGTGGGGGACAAGGTCACCGATCCGGCGCGCTACGAGACCGAACTCAACGAGGCGAGGCCGGGTGACCGGCGGGACACCAGCACCGCGGCGGCCCTGGCTCAGGACCTGCGGGCGTACGCCGTGGGAGACGCCCTCGAACCCGCGGACCGCGACGTGCTCAACGGTTGGTTGAAGGGCAACACGACCGGCGGCGAGCTGATCCGCGCCGGTGTGCCCGACGGCTGGGTCGTGGGGGACAAGACCGGTGCCGGTGGCTACGGCACCCGCAACGACATCGCGGTGATCTGGCCTCCGGACCGCGCGCCGATCGTCCTCGCGGTGCTGTCCAGCAGCGACCAGAAGGACGCCGACTACGACGACGCCCTGATCGCCCAGGCGGCCGAGGTCGCCATCACCGCGTTGTGACGGCGTGTCGGCCCGCCCCGGAAGCGTGCTGACGCCCGCTTGCCTGCTGCACCCGTGTGAATCGAGGTTGCCCCAAATGCCCATGCCTCGGCGCAGAATCCTGAACAACACCCTGTCGCTGATCGTCTGTGGCCTGCTGGTCGGCGTGGTGGTCGCGGCGGCTGCCTTCCCTCCGTTGGCGCTGTCCGGCATGGGGGCGAAGGCCGGCGCGGGGGCTTTCGGTGCGTTGCCGAGCGAGTTGACGGCGGCCCGCACGCCGCAGCTGAGCTACCTTCTCGCGGCCGACGGCAAGACCCCGCTGGCCACCATGTACGACGAGAATCGGCGCGACGTGAAACTGGGCGACGTGGCGCCGGTGATGCGCGCGGCGATCATCGCCGCCGAGGACCACGACTTCTACCGGCACAATGGGGTCGACCTCGCCGGCGTCGCCCGCGCGTTCGTCAACAACTCCTCCGGCGCCCGGGACCGGCAGGGCGCCTCGACTCTCACCATGCAGTACGTGCGGCTCGCCCTCGCGTATTCGGCGGACCACCCGGCCGACGTGGTCGCGGCGACGGAGGACACCACCGCCCGCAAACTTCGTGAGGTGCGGTACGCGCTCCAGGTCGAACAGGAGTTCTCCAAGGACTTGATCTTGGAGCGCTACCTGAACATCGCCGCCTTCGGCAACGGTGCGTACGGCGTCTTCGCCGCCAGCCAGGTCTACTTCGGCGAGCCGCCGAGCAGGCTCGGCATCGCGGAAGCTGCACTGCTGGCCGGCATGGTGAAGGCACCCACCACCAATGACCCGACCACCAGCGGCGGCCGTCCGCTGGCACTGGAGCGGCGCAACTACGTGCTCGACAACATGGTCACGACCGGCGCCGTCGCGCAGCCCGAGGCCGACGCCGCCAAGGCGGCGCCGATGGTGGTCAGGGACCAGCGTTCTCCGAACGGTTGCGTCGCCACGAACGAGAGGCGCTGGGGCTTCTTCTGCGACTACTTCTACCGCTGGTGGATGTCCCAGGACGAGTTCGGCGCCACCGCGTACGACCGGGAGCGGCGGCTCAAGGGCGGCGGCTACCGGGTGGTCACCACCCTCGACGTCCAGGCACAGCGCGGTGCCGACCAGCAGGTGCGGCGGCAGCCGCACGGCCGCGCAGGTGAAGGTCGCCGTGAACGCCCCGGTCGCCGGTAAGACCGGCACCACCGACCTGGAGAACTACGCCTCAATGGTGGCGATGACGAAGCAGTACGCGGTGGCCGGGATCCTGACTGACCCGGACTGGCCGCAGACTACCGCGAAGATGCGGCACCAGCAGCGCGACGGCATCAATCCGCCGGTCTACGAGAGCCTGGCGGCGGCGATGCACGGCAGACCGCCCATCGACTTCCCACCCGCACCGGCGGACCTCGCCCGCTGAGGCGGTCGGGACGCGTACCTCGAAATGTCACGGTGAGCTGGTGACACGGTGGCACTGCACGCCGGCTGCGGTCCGCGCTGGAATGGGATGTCCAGCATCTTCGAAAGGAATCTCCCCGATGAGCGCGCCACGATCCGACGGACCCTGGGTAGGAGCGGAACGCCCAGGCCCCTCTGCCGCAAGAGGCTCGGGTGTCCTGACGTCGGAGCAATCCGGGCCGGCCGTCGACAGCTCCCGGCCCTTCGGCGCCCACCTGCGCATGAGCTGGTGGAAGCCGCTCGTGGTCATCCTGGTGCCGCCGCTGGTGATGCTGCTTCTCCAGGTGGTGCTCTACCAGGTCGTGGGCGTCATCGAGGGCAGCGACGACCCGATGTCAGCCGACTTCACGCCGTTGAAGTTGTTGGCCATCAACATCAGCATCGGCGCGGCGGGCGTCTTGGCGATCCTGCTCCTGGTGTGGACCGCCAAGGTGCCGTGGCGGAGCCTGATCAGCTTTCCTCGAGCCTTCGACGCCCGCCGCCTGGCGTATTACCTGGTCGGAGCGGCGTTGCTGGTGGGTGCCGGGATCGGTGTCGTGGCGCTTGTCGCGCCCGACTCCCCGGGCTGGACAGCCTTCGGTGTCACCGGCACGACGATCGGGGTGCTGGTGGTCACCGTGCTGAGTACGCCGCTGCAGTCCGCCGGCGAGGAGTTGATGTTCCGAAGCGCCGTGCTGCCCGCCGCGGCGTCCTGGGTGCGTGCGGTGCGCCCCGCTCTGGTCGTCGGGCTCGTCGTGTCCGGCCTGGGCTTCGCCGTGGTCCACGGGTCGGCCGACCCCTGGTTGTTCGGCTACTACACGTTCATCGGCGTCAGCACCGGCGTGATGGCGATCATCAGTCGTGGTATCGAGGCGCCGGTCGCCTTCCACGTCGCCAACAACGTCCTGTTCGGGATCGTCAACGCGGTGATGGCGGACGGCGAGCCCTACGCGATCGACCGGTCCACCGACTCGGGTGACGCGACGCTGCTGATCCTCGGCGCGGTCAACGTCGCCATGGTGGTGCTGGTCTGGCTGCGTGAGCGGCGAGCCCGGACCAGCAGGCGCTAACCCCACCAGGGCAGGGTGCCCGTCCGCAGGTGGTCGTGCAGGCTCCGGGCGACCTGGGCCATCGTCGCCTCGCTGCCGGGCTGCGCGACGGCGGGCACGCGGGACGCGGTGAGCGCGGCGATGGCGTACGACTGCCCGTCAACATGATCCACCACCCCAATCTCGTGGCGCAGGTGCAGCAGGGTGCCGGTCTTGGACGACCAGCGGGATGCGTCGGAGGTGAAGTCGGGGGCGAGTCGCTGCCGGTGCAGGTTGTCCGCCAGCAGCGCCCGTACGCGGGCAGCGGTGCTCTCGTGGATCGTTGAGGGTCGCCAGAGCGCGTGCAGCAGGTCGACGAAGGCCCGTGCCGACCCGGCGTTGGCGCGGGTGACGTCGAGCTGGGCGACGGGATGGCCCTGCCCGGGGGTAGCCGCGCCGATGGCGAGGGAATGCGCCAGGTGCACGTCGTCGGGGCCGAGGCGTTCCGCCGGCGTCTCGGCGAGGTCGCCGACCCGTTGCCGCACGGCGATGCCCTCGATCCGCAGTCGCCGCAGTTCGGCGGCGACCGCGGCCGGCGGGACGAGGTCGAACAGGGCGTCGGCGGCAACTCCGTCGCTGACGGAGGTGCTCAGGTAGAGCAGGTCGTCCACGGAGATCCGCGCAGGATGGCGGAAGCGGCTGAGCCCGGTCGGGCCGGGAGTGGTGATCCGACCGGGCGCGACGTCGACCGGCGTCGCCGGGTGGAGTTCCCCGCGCCCGACCCGCTCCAGAACGGCAACCGCCAGCGGCACCTTGACCAGCGACGCCGTCGGGTACAGGGCGTCGGCGTCGAAGCCGATCTCCTGGCCGGTGTCGAGGTCGCGGACGAGGAAGGCGCCGCGCAGTCCTGCCTCGTCGAGCAGGTCACGCGCGTTGCGTACGACAGCGGTGGCGCTCATCCCGCATCTCCTGTCGAGCTGGCACCGGGTGCGCCATCCCCGGTCGCGCCCAGGCATCGCGCGACGTCCGCGTACAGGAGTGTGCGGAGGTGGGCGAGGTCCTCGGGTACGCCGGCGGCGACGTCGTAACCCCGGAGGAGTTGTGGGCCGGCGAGGGGGCACCAGTGCAGGGTGAAGTCCTCGGCCTGCTGGCGGGAGCAGAGCAGCAGGTCGGGCGAGACGAGGGCCGCCGCGGCGGCGTCGACCAGGGATGGCGCGATAGACACCTGGGCCGGTGCCAGGCCGGCCGACTGGCCGGCGCGGGTCAGCGGGTCCCGCAGTTGCGCGACGTCGTCCTCGGGCTGGATCAGGATCCGCCGGCGTGCCTGCGCGCGGGCTCGGCCGCTGCGCAGCGTCTCCAGGAACACCGTCGGCGCCGGGAATGGAGTCCGGGCGGCCAGCCCGAGCGGCACCCGCCAGAGCGCCGTCGCCTCTGGAACCGCCACGATCCCGGCTCCGACCTCGAGGGTTTGGCAGAGCCGTTCGCGCTCCTGCGGACCGGCGGGCCGTACCTCCAGGTGGATCCGCTGCCGTCGGGCCGCGGCCACCAGGGCGGCGAGGCGGTGCGGCGGGCAGATTTCGGGTACGGCGACCCGCAGCGGCCGCAATCGGGCCCGCTCGGCGTCGTCGGCCATGGCTTCGGCGAGGTCGACCAGGCGTCGCGCTGTCGGCAGCATGTCCTGCCCGAAGGGGGTCAAACGGACCGCGCGGGAGGTCCGGTCGAACAGCCGCGACCCGAAGTGCTCCTCCAGGGCGGCGATGCGGCGGCTGGCCACCGACTGGGGGATTCCCGCCGCTGCGGCACCGGAGGTGAAGCTGCCGTGGCCGCTGACGGCGACGAAGGCCCGACACGCGGCGACGATGTCCATCCCACCAAACCTATACCCGTAACGCATGGGCGAGGTCGCAGGGATCAAAACCGCCATCGTTCGTCGGCGGCCCGAGACGCCGCCGGACTGACCGACACCCGCATGGCCGGCATGGCGCCCAGGGTCGGCCATACGATTCAGGG
This sequence comes from Micromonospora sp. NPDC005215, assembly GCF_040607915.1. NCBI lineage: Bacteria > Bacillati > Actinomycetota > Actinomycetes > Micromonosporales > Micromonosporaceae > Micromonospora > Micromonospora sp. NPDC005215. The sequence continues at coordinate 103,290 of NZ_JBEXHQ010000019.1, forward strand.
GGCGCCCAACCTGAGGACGGTTCAGGATGCGGCAGACAACGTCGGCTGCCGCGATCCGGGTGCTGGTGACCGGCGTACGCCGCAAGACGGGCGCTCCACTGGCGGAACTGCTCGTGGCACGGCGGGGCGTCGAGGTGCGCGGCGGCACCAGCGATCCGTCCGGTTCCGGCGTCAAGGGCGTCCACCCCACCGCCTTCTCGTGGGACGAACCCGTCCGGGTGGGCGGCGGCGACCGACGGTGTCGACGCGGTCTACGTGGTCCGGCCAGAGGGCGCGGACGCGCCGGAACTCGTCGGCGCGCTGCTGGCCCAGATGTCGCCCGGACCGAGATTGTGCTGCTTCCGACAAGGACGGCGGCCACCAGGCGCTGACCAGCCGGGACCCGTCGCCTGGGCTCCATGCGTCGAGCGCGCGGTCCGCGACAGCGGGCGCCCCTGGACAATCCTGCGGCCGGGCTGGTTCAGGCAGGTCTTCATCGACCCGCGCTTCTACCGTGACCAGATCAACGGTGCCGGAGAACTGCCATTTCCCAGCGGCGACGCTTTGGTGGCCTGGACCGATGCACGGGACATCGCGGCCGTCGCCGAACGGGCTCTGCTCGATTTCGGGCACGCCGGTCAGACGTACCAGATCTCCGGTCCGGAGGCCCTGTCGTTGCCGCGTACCGCAGAGTTGCTCTCCGTCGCGGCGGGACGTCCCGTGACCCACTTGGACGTGACCATCCACGAGGCAGTTGCCGGCTCCGAGGGCTTCGAACGAGACCTCTCCGCTCTGACGTTCGAGCGTGTCCGCGCCGGCGGCTTCGCCGACGTGACCGACACTGTCGAACACGTCTCCGGAGGTCCGGCGCGTACGCTGCAGAACTTCCTTCGCGAAGCCTTTCCGGTAGACAGGAAATGGCGTCCGTTCGCGGCGCGCTGACCGTCGGATTGGCAGTGCCGGGGGTTGCGTCTCAGCGTCGGTACGGGTCGGTGATTTCCTTGGGGCGCAGCGCGGGGGCGGCGAGGTCGCGCAGTGTCGGTGAGGTGAGGTAGAACCTGCCTCGGGTTTCGCCGTGTTGTTCGAGCATGTCTGCCCGGACGAGGGAGCGTAGGTCGCGGGTTGCTTGGTCGTCGGTGAGGTTCTCGTCGCGTTGATAGAGGGTGCGGCGTACTCGGCCGCCGGTGGCGGCGAGGTGTAGGGCGCTGACGACCCGCTCGGGCAGCCCGTTGCGCCGGACCCAGGTGTCGAGTAGTTCCCAGAGCTGCGCGGCTTGGTCGAGGCGTTGCCGGACCAGTTGGGCTTGTTGGTGGTGGGCGCTCAGGCAGAATCGGATCCACCTGCTGGTGTCGTTGTCAGGCTGCCAGGTTGGGCCACCGATTTCACCGAGCGCGTCGTAGTAGGCGTAGGTGTTTCGGCCGACGCCGAGCCACTCCTCGATCGAGGAGAACTCCGGGGCGAGGACACCGTCGCGGGCGAGTACGAGGGTGTGTAGGCACCGGGACATTCGGCCGTTTCCGTCCCGCCAGGGATGGATCTTGACCAGGTTGGTGGGCCATGGAGGCCCGGACGAGCAGCGGGGTTTCCGGTTCGTCGTCGGCCAGCCACGGTCACCGTGTCGTCATCGGAACCCGTGGCGGCAGCGGTAGCCGGGTCGGCTGTGTACCCAGTGGGAGTCCATGATCCGGCCGCACACGCCGCAGCAGATCACTCCGGCGAACAAATAGCGGCGGGGGATGCCATGGGCTGGGGTCGGCGCGGTATGGATTGCCTGGACGGCGACGAAGTGTTCTTCGCTGACCAGCGGAGTATGCGCGATCTCGCGGGAGATGACCCAGTCTGTGGAGGCACTCCACCGTTGAATCTCGTGGTGTCGATCGACGGTTCCCTTGTCAGGGAGGGCATCGCGGTCGGTGCGTTGACGGTTCCAGACCTGCCGCCCGATGTAGCGGGGGTTGGCCAGGATCGCCGCGACTGTGGTGAGCATCCATTGGTGGCCGCTGCGGTGGGGGTTACGCGCTGGGTCGGCGCCGGACGGGCACGGGACGCCGCTGTCGTTGAGGGCGCGAGCGATGCTTGCCACGCTCCGGCCGCCCCGAGCCCGGCATCGCACGACCGCGGTACGAAGAGGGCGCGGATAGGGGGCGAGCCAAGGTGCCCGCTGGGGTGGGGCCCGCAGCAGGAAGGTCGCACCGCCGACCCTTGGTGAACGGGGTCGATCCAGAGAGCACTCTCACGATGATCGGACGACGAACGACGTCTGTCAATAGATGTTGGATTATGTGCTGCTTAGTTATTTTGGGCTTGACAGTTAAGAAACCTATCTGCAAACTTCGATGCTGAGAGCGCTCTCTCCCTCACCGCCTCTCCCAGGTTTGCCTGCCCGTGCCTCCCGTCCCGGGGGTGGGCGCGGCGTCGGCAGCCGAGAAGGATTTCGGATGTCACGTACGTTCAAAGTGTTGGGTGTCGCCGCGGTCGCGGCGACCGCCGTCGGGCTGACGCCGTTGCTGAGCTTCGCCGGAGACCGCCCGACCCCTGCCACCGCAGCTACTATCGCCCCTGGTCACGGCCTCGAACCTGGTATGAAGGCGGCGATGCGGCGCGACCTGAAACTCAGCGACGCCCAGATCGCCGGGCGGCTGCGCACGGAGGCCTCCGCACCAACCGTCGATAGACGGCTGCGGGCGAAACTCGGCACGAGCTTCGCCGGGGCGTGGATCCCCGCCGGCTCCCCACGCCTCACGGTCGCTGTGACAACAGCGGCCGCCGCGGCCGTTGTTCGCGGCGAGGGAGCCGATGCCAAGATCGTCGCCCGTAGCGCCGCTCAACTCGAAACCACCAAAGTCGCACTCGACAAGCACCGCACGAGGGCCACACGCGACATTCACAGCTGGTACGTCGATGTCGCCACGAACACCGTCGTGATATCCGCCGACCCGGCTGGAAAGGCGGTGGCCGAGGCGTTCATCAAGGCCAGCGGCATCAGCGCTGGCACGGTACGGATCGTCGCGTCGGCGGCGGCACCCCAACCGGTCTACGACACCCGCGGTGGCGACCAGTACGTCATCAACGGCAACACCCTGTGTTCAATCGGGTTCCCGGTCCAGGGCGGCTTCGTCAGCGCCGGACACTGTGGCGGCGTCGGCAGCGCAACCTTGGGCTACAACAACATCGCCCAGGGCACCTTCGCCGGATCGTCGTTCCCGGGCAACGACTACTCCTGGATCCGGACCAACGGCGACTGGACATCACGTCCCTGGGTGAAGGACGCCTCCGGTGGCAACGCACTCGTCGCCGGGTCGCGGGACGCGGCGGTCGGCAGCTCGATCTGCCGCTCCGGGCGAACGACCGGATGGCGCTGCGGCACCCTGCAGGGCCGCGACGAAACGGTGAACTACTCGGCCGGCGCGGTCCAGGGCCTCAGCCGGATGAGCGCGTGCGCGGAACCCGGCGACTCCGGCGGCTCGGTGATCTCCGGAGACCAGGCACAGGGCGTGACCTCAGGCGTCACCGGCAACTGCACCACCGGCGGCACCACCTGGTTCCAGCCGGTCAACGAAATCCTCAGCACGTACGGTCTGTCCCTGACCACCTCCGGCGCTACCTCCGGCAGCCGGCTGATCAGCGACTTCAACAACAAGTGCCTCGATGTCCCCGGCTACAACTATGCCGACGGCCAACCGGTCGACGTGTGGGACTGCAACAACGGCGCCAACCAGAACTGGGACTTTACCGCCGGCACCGTCCGCACCCAAAACAACAAATGCCTCGACGTCACGGGCAACAGCACCGCCAACGGGGCACCCATCGAAATCTGGAACTGCAACGGCGGCGCCAACCAGCAATTCGTTCTCTCCGCAGCCGGCGACCTGGTCAACCCCCAAGCCAACAAATGTGTCGACGTCACCGGCTACCACAACGCCAACGGTGCCACCCTCGCCCTCTGGGACTGCAACGGCGGCGCAAACCAGAAATGGCACCGCGGCTGACCCTCCAGCGGCCATCCCCTGATCGATCGGAGACATCTCGATGACTGTGTTGCCCAAGTTCGGATGGAAGCGCCGAGGCGCCGTTGTCACCGCGTGCTCAGCGCTGCTGGCCCTGGTGGTCGGAGGTGTCGTCGCCGTGCCACAGAATGCGTCAGCGGTTGGGGCACGCGACGCAGAGGCCATGTACACCGCGTTCAACAGCGCCTTTCTGGTGCGCTCCGGCAGCGATGTCTTCTACAAGAGGGCGCTGAATGACGGACAACCGGACGGAACGTGGTCAGCTTCGCTTGACATCCTCGGGGCCGAAGACGCCTACGAGCGGACCGGCGACCCCGCAAAGAAGGCTCTGGTCAACGACCTGTTGAACACCTGGCTGAAGAACACGCCTCCGCCGTGGAGCTGGGACGGCTGGAATGACGACATCGGCTGGTTCACGTTGGCGCTCATCCGCGGCTACCAGATGACGGGCAACCCCACCTTCCTCACGCAGGCAAAGTACGGCTTCGACTATGCGTTCGGCCGCGGATGGGACACCAAGTACAACGGCGGTGGCATCTGGGAGGAAAACCCGGAGTACACGGCCCGGTACAACCCTCCGAAGGTCCCGAACAAGGATCCCCTGGCGAACGACAGCCTCGGCAAGGTCGCGTGCATGATTTACCAGAGCACTCACGACGTGGGCTACCTGAACAAGTGCCAGCAGATCTACGACTGGGTGTGGAGCCACCTCTACAACCCCAGCACCGGCGCGGTCTACGCCAGGATCGAGATGGACGGCACCCTGAACAAGGATACGGCAGCCTACAACCAGGGAACTTTCGCGGACTACGCCAATCTGCTCTGGGAGATCACCGGCAACGTCAACATCTACAACGATGCGAAGCGGGCGATCGACTACGCCCGGAATAACCTGACGTGGAACGGCGTGTTCGCGAACGGCGCGCCTTGGCTCAACACTTGGGCGGACGAGATGGCTCGCGGTGCCGGGCATTTCGTGCGGGACAACCGGCAGTGGGACGGGTACTACTCGTGGATGGTGCAGAACGCCGACGCCATTCAGGCCAACCGACGCACCGACCTCGGCATCACCTGGAACGTGTGGGACAGAAAAACTCCCAACGACAATACGCTGTCGGCCAACCAGTTCGTCAGCGCGATGGCGTGGCTGCAGTTCACCCCCGCCAGTCGACCGAACAGCATCGGTGGCATCCATGTCATCACCAACCAGAAGACCGGCCTCGCCATTGACAGCGCCGGCACCTTCGGCAACGGCAAAAGCGTCCTGCAGTGGGGTACGAACTCCGGGCAGAACCAGCGATGGCTGTTCACCCAGAACTCGGACACCTCGTGGAATATCGTCAACCTGTCGACCTGGGAGGCCCTGGACTCTCCTGGCGGCTCGACCGCAGATGGCCTGGCGATGGTTCAGTGGCAACCCAACCGCGACTCCAACCAGCGCTGGTGGGTCGACCAGCAGCCGGACGGAACGTACAAGATCTGGAACCAGGCCAGCGGGAAAGCGCTGGACGGCGCCTCGTCGGTCACCAACGGCGCGCCGCTGATTCAGTACGGCTGGAACGGCGAACCGCAACAGCGCTGGGTCCTCCAATAGCCGTCAACGACAACAACAGATCCGCCGAGTGACGCTCCGGTCCCGGAGTGAGTCCGGAGCCTCACTCGCGCCAACACTCGTACGCGCGCGCCCTCGCGTGTCGTCGGACAGGCCGTTCGGCTGGCGGCAGGTCGACTCAATGGGTACCGCACGGTCTTCGGCGTGGAATCTGGCACGTGCCTCGACGCCGTCGCGCACGGCACCGCCAACGCCACCGCACCAGACCTCTACCTTCGACGGCGCAACCAACCAGAAGTGGACGCATATCCGACGTGGGAGGGAGCCCCCCGGTCGGCGGTCCTCTCCTTTCCTCGGTCGACATCCCCAACAAAACCCGAAAGGACCAGCTATGCGATCGAACCTCAAGCGCCTGGTATCGGCGGCCCTCGGGATCGCCCTGGCCGCCTCGGTGGTGGTCACGGGCGGCACGCCGGCGCAGGCCGAGTCGAACGGCGGCGTACGGATTATGCCGCTCGGCGACTCCATCACCGACGGGCTCAACACCCCCGGCGGCTACCGGATCGGACTGTGGCAGCGGCTGGCGAACGCCGGCCGGCTCACCGATTTCGTCGGCAGCGCGTACAACGGGCCGTCCAACCTGGGTGACCACGACCACGAGGGTCACTCGGGCTGGCGCATCGACGACATCGACCGGAGCATTACCGGCTGGCTGCGAACGGCCAACCCACGCACGATCCTGCTGCACATCGGCACCAACGACATCGGCCAGAACCACGACGTGGCCAACGCCCCGGCCCGGCTGTCCACGCTGATCGACCACATCCGGGCGATCGAACCCAACGTGGAACTCTTCGTCGCGCAGATCATCCCCACCGCCAACGCGGGCAACGAGGCCAAGACCCAGACATTCAATGCCGCCCTGCCCGGCATCGTCGCGCAGAAGGGCCGGAGGACCCACCTGGTCGACATGCACTCCGCCCTCACTACCGCCGACCTGGCCGACGGCCTGCACCCGAACGCGGGCGGCTACGACAAGATGGCGGCACGGTGGTGGTCCGCGCTGCAGTCCGTGCCGGGCAGCCTCGACACGATCACCACCCCACCGACCGGATCGGCTGCGCTGCTCTCGAACCCTCAGTCCACCCGCTGCCTCGATGTGTCCGGGGCCGGCACCGCCGACGGCGGCCAGGCGCTGATTTGGGACTGCCACGGCCAGGCCAATCAGAGCTGGACCCGCACCGCTGCCGGCGAGTTGAAGGTTTTCGGAGACCGCTGCCTCGACGTCAACGGCGGTGGCACCGCCAACGGCACCAAGGTGCAGAGCTGGACCTGCAACGGCACCGCGGGACAGAAGTTCACCTTCGCCGCCGCCGGAACGATCGTCAACACCGCCTCCGGTAAGTGCATCGACGTCAATGCGAACGGCACCGCGAACGGGACGCTGGTCCAGCTCTGGGAATGCAACGGCACCGGAGCCCAGCTCTGGGCCACGCGGTAGACCAGGTCGGAAGCCACCCGCCAGCGGCACGTTACCGCAGCACGTTCCGCGAAGGCCACGGTCGACGCGAGGGAGCTGCTCCGTCGATGTTCAGCACAGAACTCATGACCTGTACGCATGTCCAGAGAACCGTTCTCTTTCCGGAGGTCATCGTGCCCTTCACTTTCGGACGCCGGCACTTGTCGCCCGTCCTCGCCATCGGCACCGGCAGGTCACTGCTGGCGTGACCTCGACCGCGACGCGGCACGAGAACCCAGGGTGTGGCTGATCGCCTGGACGCAGTGGCTCGTCGACCGCTACGGCCTCGCCCAAGACCTCGGGTCGTGCTGGCCAGCGCACCCCGCCCTGGTGCAGGAGTTGACGGCGCTGGCCGAGTCGTGGCACCACGCCTACTCCCGCAAGGCCGACCCGGACACACCGGTGCGTTGGCACGAGGCGCTGCACCCGGCCCGGCACCGCTGGCAGGGCTGGGACATCACCCGCTGCCGCCAGGGCCAGCACACACCACCTGGCAGCGCCGACACCGTCTGGTCGCCGCCGTGGCCGCGAGACGCCGAGCGGGCTGTCACCGACGACGTCAACGCCCGGCAGCGTGCAGTGGCGGCACGGACAGCAGGAGGTGTGCTGCTGGTTGGCTGGTCATGGCCGAAATGGGGGCCTGTCCGGGGTTGCTGTTGTCGAATTTGTTGATCCATGCCCGGTCTGGGCGGCGGGGCGGTTGTGGGCGGCGGCGCCCGAACCGATGCGGGTGCGCGGTCCAGGCGGTGTCGAGGGTTCGTTGCCGTTGTTCACGAATCTGTCCGGCGGTGCGTTGGGGACTGATGCCGGGGTGTGCAGGCCGATTTCCGGAGTCTGGCCGGGAACACCATTAGATCCACAGACCCGGCGGACCCTCAGGGGATCGCGGGCACGACGACCTCGCGGACGAGGACATCCTCGGCGGACGCCGTGAGGTGGGCGTCGGTGACGCGTAGCGTGACGAAGTAGCGGCTGGGCTGGGCGTAGCGGTGGCTGGGCGTTGCGCCGGTGCCGGTGGTGCCGTCACCGAAGGTCCACGACCAGGAGGCGACGGCGCTGCCGGCGTCGGCGGATGCTCGGGCATCAAAGCCGACGGAACACGGTTGGCTGCTGCTGGTGGCGGTGAACGACGCGGTGGGTGCGGCATTGCCGCTCAATGCGGTTCCCGTGCCTAATACTCCAACGTCACTTGGCTTCGGCGTTGGGCGTGGCGCAGGCATGAAGACGGCCACCGCGTTGATCATCGATGGTTTGTGAGGACAACCGAAGATCGTGCGATGGCCGCGTGCCACAGCGTAGACCTTGGTCGGTGGCGGGTCATTCTGGACGAGGCGGCGGCGCGTGTCGCTGGCCGGTTCGTGCGGGCAGAGCCACGCCGGACTGCCGGGCAGTTCGTGGAAGGGCTGCTGTCGGGCGTGGAACGCAAGTCCTGTTGGTCGTTGGCGGAGCGGGCGGGTCACGCTGATCCGCAGGCGATGCAGCGGCTGCTGCGCACAGCGGTGTGGGACGCCGACGCTGTCCGCGATGACGTGCGGTCCTGGCTGATTGAGCAGCTCGGGCACCCCGAGGGGGTGCTGGCCGCCGACGAGACCGGGTTCCTGAAGAAGGGCGTGTGCTCGGTCGGGGTGCAGCGGCAGTACACCGGCACGGCCGGTCGTGTCGAGAACAGTCAGGTCGGGGTGTTCCTGGCCTACGTCACCCCGCACGGGCGGGCGCTGATCGACCGTCGGCTCTACCTACCCGAGGCAACCTGGTGCGCCCAGCCCGAGCGTCTCGCCGCCGCCGGCGTGCCAGACGAGGTCGAGTTCGCGACGAAGCCTGCGCTGGCCCGGCAGATGATCGCCGCCGCGCTCAACGCCGGTGTTCCGGTCGGCTGGGTGACCGGCGACGAGGTCTACGGCGCCGACCCCGGACTGCGCGGCGACCTTGAGCACCGCGCAATCGGCTACGTCTTGGCCGTCGGCTGCGACCGACGCGTACACGTCAATGACGGCCGCACTCTCGTGCGGGTCGACGACCTCGCCGAGCGGATCCCCACCCGCACGTGGCAGCAGCACAGCTGCGGACCCGGGGCGAAAGGACCCCGCGAATACCTGTGGGCCTGGATCACCACCGCCACCCGCCCCGGTGAGCACCGGTGGCTGCTCATCCGCCGCAACCGCAGCACCGGCGAGCTGGCCTTCTACCTGTGCTGGTCACCCCGACCAGTGCCACTGCACACCCTCGTCCGGGTCGCCGGTTCCCGCTGGAGCATCGAGGAGTTGTTCCAGACCGGCAAAGGCCAGGTCGGCCTGGACCACTACCAGGTCCGCAGCTGGACCGGCTGGCACCGCTTCATCACCCTGGCCATGCTCGCCCTGGCCGTCCTGACCATCCTCGCCGCCACCGCGCAGCAGCCCAACGCCGACTCGGAGATCATCGCGTTGACCGTCGCCGAGATCCGCCGACTCCTCAACGCCTTCGTCCTCGCCGTGATGCTCCCACCAGAGCACATCCTGCACTGGTCAATCTGGCGACGAACATCCCAAGCCCGAGCCCGACGATCCCACTACCAGCGCAGACAGGCCAAGTGACGTTGGAGTACTAAGGCGTGTTTTAGAAGTCGTGGTGGCCGGTGAAGGTCCCGGCGTGGCGGCGATCGACAACCGAAGAGGTCTCCGGTATCTGGTTCTGCGACCAAGCAAGAACTTCATACCGGAGACCTCGTGGCCACCTTAGCGGTGACGAGGCGACACGACCTTACCGACGCTCAGTGGCAGCGGCTCGCCGCACTGCTGCCTGCCGCGTCGGTGAAGGGTCGTCCGCCGAAGTGGGAGAAACGGCAGCTCATCGACGGGATCAGGTGGCGGATCCGGATCGGGTCGCCCTGGCGTGACGTCCCGGTCGAGTACGGACCATGGCAGACGCTCTACGGCCTGTTCCGTCGCTGGCAGCGCGATGGAACCTGGGACAGGATCCTGGCCGCGTCACAGGCCACCGGAGACGCGGAAGACCGGATCACCTGGACGATCAGCGTGGACTCGATGACCAGCCGCGCCCACCAACACGCCGCCGGCGCCCGCAGAGACGGCCACCTGCAGAAAGAGCCACCCGGCGGCGTGCACGACGAACCCGCCGATCACGGCCTCGGACGATCTCGCGGCGGTCTGACCACGAAGACGCACCTGGCCTGTGAGCAGGGACAGAAGGTCTTATCGATGGTCGTGACCGCCGGGCATCGTGGTGACAGTCCGCAGTTCATCCCGGTCCTACGCCGTATCAGGGTGACCCGTCTCGGAGTAGGCCGGCCCCGCACCTGCTCCGACCTCGTCCTGGCGGACAAGGCCTACACCAGCCGCGGCAACCGCGCCTACCTGCCTAAGCGTGGCATCAAGGCGTGCATCCCGCGCAAGAAGGATCAGGACGCCCACCGCAAGGCCAAGGGCAGCCGCGGCGGACGCCCGCCCACGTTCGACCGAGACCTCTACCGGATGCGACATGCCGTCGAGAACGGCATCAACAGGCTCAAGCGCCACCGCGGCGTGGCCACCCGCTACGACAAGTTGGCCGTCCGGTTCCAGGCCGTCCTGACCGTCACCATCATCTGCGAATGGCTCTGACCGGGCTTATGAAAAACGCCTTAGTTGCAGTATTAGGCGGCAGCTGGTTCGGACATGATTCGCAGCCAGCGAGACCGGTGGAAGATTGGGTCCTCGGCGAGGACCATGCATTCCCAGCTACCGTCGCGTCGTCCGGAGCGGCGGTCCGGTCCGTTGAACTGGCTGAGCCCGGTGGGCCCCCCATATCGGTGAATGTCCTCGTTGGTGGCGACCTCGTTGCCGCACCACGTCAGCTCGTCACCGGCCTCGTGCAGGGCGGTGGAGGTGCCTGACATCACCAGCGTGTGGGCATGTTCGGCGACGAACAATTCCTGCAGCGCCGGGTTGTATGTCCGGCCGGCCGGCGGGCGCGGAGCCGGTGCCGACATTGTCGCGGGGGCTCCGGGGCCACGGCGTAGCGTCGCACGGATCGTCGGCCAGGCCGACGGTCGTAGCGGCACATCGCGGCGCACGATGAGGAGGTCGGCCAATCCCTGGCTGTCACGCCAGGACGCGGCGGTATCGCTGGGTTCGTTCATCCGCAACGGCAGAAACACCGCGCTGTGTGGGCTGACCGCCGCCAGCCGGAACAGCGCCCCGAGGCGAAGTAGATCCGCGCGGGAGCTGATAAGAGCGCCGCTGTGCTGCCACAGCACATTGGTGATGTGGGTGTTGCCAAGTGGAGCCGCCATCGTGATCACCCGCCGTAGCTGGGCGCTACGGGACACGTGGTGAACGCGTAAGCGGAGGCGCATGCGCGCCGCGTCCGGAGGGCTGGTCACTGAGGCACGGTAGACCGGCGCCTGTTCAGGCCAAACGTGAATTCCCACAACGTGGCCGGGGAATCCGCCTTCAGGTCCAGCGCGTCAATGCACCACGTGGCTCCGCCTCGGACACCACCACCATGACCACTCCGGATCACGGCCGGTTTGCCCTGGACCGTCAGCCAGGTCACCGCCACGCCGTGACCTTCACCGGCCACCCACGACTTCTGAAACACGCCTTAGGAGCCGGGTGCGGAAGCGGGTGTAGCTGGGGTAGTCGCCGGCCATCCAGACCACGTCGAGGGCGCTGCCATGCGGCAGGCCCCATGGCGAGAAGGGGCGCATGTTCGGTTCGGTCGAGCCAGAGGTGATCGCCTCGGTGCTCCAGGTGGTGCCGAGGTCCGGGGTGGTCCACCGTTCGATCTCGAACATCCCGTTGACCTGCCGGGACAGGAGCACCACCGACGGATCGTCGTGGTCGAGCGTGATGCCGCCGGGGTAGTTCGGCTCGGCGGGACCGCCGCTGATGGTGCTGCCGGCTGCGGTCAGTTCGCGGCCGAACCAACCGCTGCCGGTCCAGCGTGCGTAGTGGTAGCGGTGGTCGGCGTCGGTGGGGAATGTGGCGTACGTGATGACCGGACGCCCGGAGGAGTCGACGGCGATGTCATGGACCCATGCCTTCGCACCCTGTGCCGCAGCGTCGTACACCTTGCTCGCCTGCGCCGCCGTCACGGCGGTGCCCATCGGCCCGATGCGGCTGCCGTCGGCCCGATAGAGGGTGCCCGCCCGGTAGTACATGTAGTAGATGCTGGTCCTGAGGATGCGCGGGTGCGCCTCGGTGAAGGCGAAGTGGATGGTGTCGGTGCCGTTGGAGGCCACCTTCACGTACGGCCGTTGCCCGGGTGCGGAGATCAGCCGGGTGGCCGTGGTCCACTGGTTCCCGCCGTTGGGTGGAGTAGGCCGGGTTGAAGTCTCCGCCGCGCCAGAACAGGTACAACCGGTGGACAGTTGCACCGGGTTGGGGTAGGTGTATCCGTAGCCGACCAGCGGTGTTGGTCGGCACCTGCTTGATCGGCTCCCACCAGGTGACGTCCTCGGGCCGGGCCGATCGCCGGTAGTACATCGCCGAACCGCCGTGGGCGGACCAGAAGACGACAACGCGACGGTCGGGGCGGATGACGATGGCCGGGTTGTTGTGGTCGTCGATCTGGAAGCCGGTCGTCACCACTGTGGTCGTACGGCGCTCGGTCTCGTGGTCGTACATCGTCACGCGGATCTCGCCGTTGGCGGTGATGAGGCCGAGGTACGTCCGCCGGTGGTCGCCGTGGTAGTAGACGCCGCGGGGGTCGGCGAACCAGCACCAGGCGCCGCTGGCAGCCAATTCGGTGCGGGGGGTGGAACTGGCGGAGGCCGTCGCCGCGGGGTCGGCGGCGGCCGGCGGGGCGGCCGGGCAGGTGCCCGGCAGGATCAGGACCGTGGGTGAGCGCATCGGGTACAGGTTGTCCCCGCGCGGCCTGTCCCCGCGCGACCGGATGCCGCGCGGGGACGGGGGTTCCGCTGTTGCGGCTACGCCAGGGTGAACCGCCACTGCTGGTTGTTGCCGCCGTGGCAGGTCCACTGCAGCAGGCGGGCCCCGTCAGCGGTATCCGCACCGTTGACGTCGATGCACTTTCCGCTTCCGACGTTGCGGATCGCGTAGACGTTCGGGGTGGCCGTCGGGATAACAGTGAACCTCTGGGCGTTGCTGCTGCTGTCGCAGGTGAGCTGCTGTAGGAAGGCACCGTCGGCGGTGGACGCGCCGGTCACGTCCACGCACTTGCCACTGTGGACGGCCTGCAGGGTGAAGGTGTTGCTTCCGGCGTTGACTGCCTGCCATTTCTGGTTGTTGCCGCCGGTGGGCGTCCACTGGATGATCTGGGCGTTGTCGGCGGTGGAGACGCCGTTGACGTCAATGTTCTTGCCGCTGTGCTGGGCGGTCAGCGTCCATGTCTTACCGACGGGTCCGCCCGGTGTGCCGACGCCACCCCCTCCAAAGGTGAACGAGTCGACGTCGAAGCCGTTGTCGGCGCCGTTCTTGAACACCATGTACAGGGTGTGCGTGCCGGACAGGGCCGCCGTGTTGACTGGTGCCGTCGACTGGTAGGTGTCCCAGCCGCCGGTGTTCGGCACGGTGGTGGTGGCAAGCAGGGTGCCGGTCGGCGAGTCGGCGCGCAGCTCGATCGAGCCTCCGCCGGTCGGCGACGACACCCGGTAACTGACGTTGGTGATGCCCTGCAGGCTCATCGGGTTGAATGAGATCCAGTCGTTGTTTGAGATGTCCCCGATGCGCTTGGTGCTCTCCGCGGCGGCCTGGTCGATGATCCGGATGCCGGACTGTGCGGTGAAGTACTCCGCCTGCTTGTGCTTGGGCTGAAGGATCGCCTGCCCGTAGCCGGTCAGCGGGGCCGCGCCGCCCGCGCCGCCGTTGTCGGTGTACTTCGCGATGAGCGCGTAGAACAGGTTGGCGCCATCGGGGTGCCCGCCGAGCAGGTCGGTGGAGATGGTCCCGGAGCAGCCCGGGTACTCGGTGGTCTCGTGCAGGTGGTCGTCGTGGCCGAGGGCTGGGTTGACGTACACCTTCGAGCAGTCGATCGCCGCACCGCCCGGGTCGGTGACGGTCACCGTGTAGGAGACCTGGTCGCCAAAGTTGAGCATGCCGCCGTTGACCGGGGTGCTCACCGTGACGACCGGGGCCGTGTTGCCGACCGTGATCTGCACGTTGGCGAAGCCGGTCTTGCCGGTGTTGTCGGTTACTCTCAGTTGGGCGGTGTAGTTGCCGTTGGTGGTGTACGTCTTGGCCGGGTTGGGCGACGTCGACGTGGTGCCGTCACCGAACGTCCACAGGTAGCTGATCGTGTTGCCCGGGTCGGGGTCGATCGTCCCGGCGCTGGAGAACTGTACGTTCAGCGGCGCGAGGCCGTTCGTCACGTTCGCCGACGCCTTCGCGATCGGTGACCGTCCACCTTGGACGTAATCGATGCGGTAGAGGCCGGAGTCGTTGTTGCCGCCGCCGAAGCTGGAGCCCCACTCGAGCAGGTACAGGGATCCGTCGGGGCCGAACTCCATGTCCATTGGTTTGTTGAAGTTGCCGCCCGGCAGGAAGGTGTTGGTCCGGGTCACGGCGCTGTTGCCGTCGAGGTGGACCTCCTTGACGTAGTTGCGCGACCATTCGTAGAAGAAGTGCACGCCGTCGTAGTACTGCGGGAACTTCGTCGCCGAGGTGCTGGCGGCGTTGTACCGGTAGACGGGCCCGCCCATCGGTGCGGACCCGCCGGAGCCCAGCTCGGGGAAGTTGGGCGAGGCGCCGTAGCCGTACCAGATGTTGGGGGCGACAACTGGCTTCAGGTTCACCAGGCCGGTGTTGTTGGGCGAGTTGTTGACCGGTGCCGAGCAGTTGAACTTGGCGCCGACGACGCCGGTGTCCGGGTTGTACGGCGCGTAGGGCTGGTTGTCGCCGTGGCAGAACGGCCATCCGTAGTTGCCGGCGGCCTTGACGACGTTGAGCTCGACGAGGCCCTCGGGCCCGCGGTTGGTGGTCGGCAGGCCGCGGTCCGGTCCGTAGTCGGCCAGGTAGACCCAGCCGTTCGCAGGGTCGATCGAGAACCGGAACGGGTTGCGGAAGCCCATCGCGTAGACCTCGGCCCGCGTCTGTGCGGTGCCCTGTGGGTAGAGGTTGCCGGCGGGGATGGTGTAGCCGCCGGTTGCGCCGGGGCGGATCCGCAGCAGCTTGCCGCGCAGGTCGTTGGTGTTGCCCGCGGTGCGTGCCGCGTCGAGGTGGGACTTGCCGGCCCGCCAGTCCAGCGGGGCGTAGCCCTGCCAGTTGCTGTCGAGGTTCGGGGCGACGTCGTCGCCGGTGCCGATGAAGAGGTTGCCGTCCGGGCCGAAGGCGATGTAGCCGCCGGTGTGGCCTGGCTCCGGGGATGTGCGGTCCCGGGTGGCGGGGATGTCGATGATGGTGGCGCCGCTGGACAGGTTCAGCGTGTCACCGGTCAGCGTGTAGCGCGACACCCGGTTGACGTCCGTGGTGCTGGACGCCGGCGAGTGGTACAGGTACACGTAGCCGTTGCTGGCGAAGTTGGGGTCCAGGGCCAGCCCGGTGAGGCCGTCCTCGCCGCCGGTGTAGACGCTCAGCGTGCCGGCGGTGACGGTGCTGTTGGTGCTGGGCTTGAAGATCTTCACCTGGCCGGCGCGCTGGACGTAGATGACGCGCCCGTCGGGGGCGACCGCCAGGGCCATCGGGTCGGCGGTGTTGTCATCCAGGCTGCGCTTCTCAAAGTTGCCCCAGACAGTGCCGCCGCAGTCCCCGGCCACGTTGCCGGCGGCCCAGCGCACGCCGCCGAGGACGTGGTTGCGGAAGTCGGCCTCGCTGTAGGAGGCGATGGCGTGGCCCATGGCGGTGGTCCAGACCCGGCCGCCACCGGTGTTGCGGCACCAGGAGATCGGATGGTCGGCACCCATGGCCCTGCCGCCCGGGTTGTACGTCCGTTCGTCGGCGGTGACGAGCACATGAACGTCGCCGCGCGGGTTGCGGTCGAAGTTGTACCACTCCTCGCTGCGGTTCCAGCGGTCGGGCAGCCCGGCGGTCGACGGGTGGCTCTTGTCCGCGACGATCGCCGTGCCGGGCAGGACGCCGGGGGAGTGCTCCGGCATATGAGCGCCCGCGTTGACCGTCTGGTCCCACCACGGGTACTCCGTGTCGATGCCCATGTCCGTGGCGTTGTGGATTGCCACGATGCCCTTGCCGCTGGCCAGATAGCCTTCGACGGCCTGACGCTGGGCGGTGGTGGAGAACACCATGCCCGAGGTCTGCAGCATGATGAGGACGTCGAAGGTGGCGAGGTTGGCCGGGGTGAAGACGGCACTGTCCTCGGTCTGCACCACCTCGAAGTTGTTGGCCGCGGCCTGCTGCTGGAACATCGAGATGCCGGCAGGAATCGAATCGTGTCGATAACCGACGGTCTTGGTGAACAGTAGGGCCCGGAACGCCGGGGCCGCTGACGCGGGCTTGACGAGCGCCATCGCCAGGATCATCCCAACGATCGTGCCCATGATCAACGCAGTCTTTCGCATGCCGCTTCCTCTCGGCGGGACAACGGGGGTCCGACCACGGGGCGCACGGAAGCCGCCCTGCGCCTGTGCAGGGCTGATGCGGTGCGTGAGGTGCCGGCCGGGTCGACTGCCGTCCGCCGTGACGGACAGTCACCTGCAGGAGTTACCCGAGCCGTGGTCTGAGATGCCCAGGGTGCTCGACCCATCTTCAGAAGTCAATATTCTTGGCGTATCGGCAGCTCAACGGCATTTTCCGAGGTGATCACGGGAATCTGGAGCTCATCTCGCCTCATCCGTTTGGCTGGTCGAATATCGGCGATCGGGGGAGGTTGAGCAACGACTTTGTTTCGGCCGCTACACAGCATTGCGACCGATCATCGAAACATTTACTCTACTGAACGCCGGGCTTTCGCTGAATTTAACGAAAGTCTGCGTCATCTCGGCGAAAGCCCCCCGCTACGTGCTCCACCGATGCTCGACCGCGACCTTGGCCGCCTTCGATGGTTACGGTCAGTTAGGGGTCTGCCATGCCCGAACCGCTGCTCCAACTCCGCAAGATCGGCAAGTCGTTTCTCGGTGTCCAGGTCCTCGACGATGTCGACCTGGACGTGCTGCCCGGCGAGGTCCATGCCGTCGTCGGCGAGAACGGCGCAGGCAAATCGACCCTCATGAGAATCATTTCCGGGGTGTACATGCCTGACGGCGGCACCATCGGACTTGACGGTGCCACCATGAGCCTCCGCAGCCCACGCGACGCGCAACAGGCCGGCATCGGCATCATCCACCAGGAGTTCAACCTGCTCCCGGAGCGCACCGTCGCGGAGAACGTCTTCCTCGGCCACGAACCATCCCGCCGAGGCATAGTGGACCGCAGGACGATGCACACCCGCACCGCCGAGCTCCTCGCCGCCGCCGGTGAGACGTCCTTCGACCCCGGTGTGAAGGTCGGCCGCCTCGGCGTCGCCCAGCAGCAGGTCGTCGAGATCGTCAAGGCCCTCGCTCTGGACGCGCGCCTGCTCATCATGGACGAGCCCACCGCCGCGCTCGCCGACCACGAGGTCGAGCTGCTCTACGCCCTCGTACGCCGGCTCCAGAAGCGCGGGATCGGCCTGCTCTACGTCTCGCACCGACTCACGGAGGTCTTCGACTTGTCCAACCGCATCACGGTGCTCAAGGACGGCCGGCGGGTCACCACCCTCACCACCGCCGACACCACCGGCGAGCAGCTCGTGCGGCACATGGTCGGTCGGGAGCTGTCCAGCTACTACCCGGACCGGGCCGCCCCGGAGGACCGGGGACCGGTGCGGCTCACCCTTCGCGACGCGGGTAACCGCAAGCTGCGGGACATCAACCTCCAGTTGCGCGCCGGCGAGGTGCTCGGCATCGGCGGCCTGCAGGGTTCCGGGCGCTCGGCGCTGGCCCGTGCGATCTTCGGGGTGTCGCCGTTCACGACCGGCGACGTCACGCTCGACGACCGGCCGGTCCGACTGCGCTCACCCCGCGCGGCCATCCGGGCCGGCATCGCCTACGTCACCGAGGACCGCAAGGGCGAAGGCATCGTCGCCGGCCAGTCGGTCCTCGACAACGCCCTACTCGCCGGCCGGGCCGTGTTCCCCTCGTGGAGCGGGCGCAGCGCGCGGGCGGTCAAGGTCCGCGAGCTACTCACCGCAGTCGAGGTGCACGCCGCCGGAGAGGACCAGGAGATCCGTTTCCTGTCCGGCGGTAACCAGCAGAAGGTCGTGCTGGCCCGCTGGCTCGCGCTTGGTCCGAAGATCATGCTCTTCGACGAGCCGACCCGCGGTATCGACGTCGGCGCCAAGTCGGCCATTCACGATCTCGTCCGCAAACTCGCCCGTGAGGGCGCCGCCGTGCTGATGATCTCTTCCGAACTGCCCGAGCTGCTCGGCATGAGCGACCGGATCGTGGTCATGCGCGACGGCGCGATCGCCGGGGAGCTGCCGGCCGGCGCGAGCGAGGAAGAGGTCGTCGGGCTCGCGACCGGCGCACTGCACGCCGCACCGAACGGTGCTCTCGTCAAAGAGGTGTCCGCATGACCGTGGCCCCGCCAGTCCCGGCCCGCACCACCGCGGTGCGGCTCGAGGCGTCCGTCGCCGGACCCGCCCGCGGCGTTTACATCGCCCTGGCGCTCACGCTGGTGATCGGCTGGGTCATCGTCGCGATCGACGGCGGCTCACTGTTCAACCAGTCCACGATGGTCAGTCTGCTGCACGTGGCCACCGGCCTCGGTCTGGTGGCCGTCGGGCAGACCCTCGTCATTCTGGCCGGCTCGCTCGACCTCTCCGTCGGGTACGTCATCAGCCTCAGCACGCTCGTCGCGGCCGAGACCATGGCGGGCAGCGACGGCAACATCCTGCCGGCCCTTGGGCTGGTCCTGTTGGTCGCCGCCGCGATCGGGCTGCTCAACGGGCTGCTGGTGGCGAAGCTGCAGATCAACGCCTTCATCGCCACCGTCGGCGTCGGGCTGCTGCTCAAGGGCTACCTCGACAACGGCTACGACGGCCCGGCCGGCAAGACCGCGCCCGCGTTCGTGCAGAGCCTCGGCTACCAGCGCATCGGGCCAGTTCCGGTCGCGTTCCTGCTGCTGCTGGCGGTGGCCGCCGCGGCCTGGTTCGCGGTACGCGGCACCCGGTGGGGCCACCACCTCATCGCCGTCGGCGGCGACCCCGAAGTGGCCCGGCTCTCCGGTGTCCGCAACAGCCGGGTCCTGATCCTCGCCCATGTGCTGTGCGCGCTGTGCTCCGGCCTCGCCGGCATCTACCTCGCCAGTCGGCTCGGCTCCGGCGCACCACGGGTCGGCGTCGAGGGCCTCTACGACCTCGAGTCCATCGCCGCCGTTGTCCTCGGTGGCACCGCCCTCGCCGGTGGCCGCGGCGGCGTGCTCGGCACCGTCGGCGGTGTGCTGCTGCTGGCGAGCATCGACAGCATCTTCAACCAGCTTGAGGTCGACGCGTTCTTCAAGCAGGTCATCCGCGGTGTGATCATCATCGCGGCGGTGGCTATCTACGCCCGGCGGCTGCAGCGTCGCCGCGCGACCCGGAAGGCGGCAGCGTGACCACTGAGGCACTGGAGCAGCCGACGCGCCGGCAGTTCAACCCGTTGAAGGCTGGCGGCATTACGCCGATCATCGGCATCCTTGCGATCCTGCTGGTCCTCGTGGCGTTCCAGCAGCCGGACTTCTTCCAGCCGGCGTCACTGCTGTCATTCATCGGGCGGTCCGCGCCGCTCATCCTGCTCGCCGCCGGACAGTATTTCGTCATCGTCTCCGGCGAGTTCGACCTCTCCGTCGGCTCGCTGGTCACCGCGCAGGTCGTCGTCGCGGCCCGGCTCATCGACAGCGACCCGGACCGCACCTGGCCCGTCGTGCTCGTCGTGCTTGCCTTCGGCGTCGTGGTCGGGCTCGTCAACGGCCTCGTCACCACGCTGCTGAAGGTGCCGTCGTTCATCACCACCCTCGGCATGTACCTCATCCTGGTCGGCGCCGTCTACCTGTGGTCCGACGGCGCCCCGAAGGGCGGGCTGTCGGAGGAGTTCCGGCGCTTTGGCCGGCGGGCGTTCGAGGACGTGCCGCTGCTCGGCCGGGTGCCCTACGCGCTGCTGATCCTGCTCGGCGTCGCCGCTGTCGCCGTCGCCATCACCCGCGCCGACTTCGGCCGCACCCTGGTCGCCGTCGGCGACAACATGCGAACCTCGGAGCTCACCGGCATCCGGGTCTGGCGCACGAAGACGATCGCGTTCGTGCTGAGCGGCGTCCTCGCTACCGTCGCGGCGATCCTGCTCGGTGGTTACAGCGGCGTCTCGTTCCAGGCCGGCGTCGGCCTGGAGTTCGGCGCGATCACCGCCGTCGTGCTCGGCGGCGTCGTGCTCGGCGGCGGTCGCGGCTCCGTCGTCGGCGCCATGCTCGGCGCACTCACCCTCGAAACCCTGTTCGCCCTGATGAATTTCTACGGCGTCTCCGGCGCCCTCAGATCGACCGTTCAGGGCCTGATCATCCTCCTCGCGGTCGCAGTCGGAGCACTGCGCCGCCGCTGATACACCCTTACTCCTTAGGAGATCGCATGAGACGAACCCCGCACGTCGCTGCCGCGGCCGCTGTCACCTTGCTGTCCCTTGCCGCCTGTTCCACCGACGAGCCGGGCGCGAGCCCCTCGGGCAGTGCCTCCGCTGCCGGCTCGGGCACTG